>JBJTAU010000001.1:0-4701 GCA_046090965.1 Limisphaerales bacterium
CGAGCACCCGCAGAACACCAGCCAGCACCGCGAACACCGCCACGCGTTGGAACTCCGGCGGCACGCCGGCCCGCGCCGACACCTCCGCCGGACGCGGCCTCGCCGGACGCACCGCGCGCCAGCGGGTCGGGTCGAAGGGATTTTCGTCGCCTTTCACGAGTGCTCGATTGGACGGGCTGCGTGGTTAGAAACTCCGCTCCGCGCACGCCACGGTTTCAGCGTGCTCCGGCAGACTGGCCGCTGCGGGTTGAAATTCACGCTGCGCGCGACGTTGCCATTCCCAGTGCGCTGCCGTTTACTCCCCCTCGTGCCGATGACTGTCACCGCCGCCGCGCCAATTGAGATTTGCCCCGGTTTCCAGCCCCGCCCCGGCATCACGCACGCGGTCTTTGATTTCGACGGCACGCTCTCACTCATCCGCCACGGTTGGCCGGACATCATGCTGAGGATGTTTTTGGAAATGCTCCCGCCGCGTGCCGGCGAAGACCTCTCCGCGCTGCGCGCCGAGTTGATGCACGAGATGCTGTCCTTCAACGGCAAGCAAACCATCCACCAGATGGTCGCCTTCGCGGAACGCGTGCGCAGTCGCGGAGGGGAACCGCGCGAACCGCAGTGCTACCTCGCCGAATACACGTTGCGCCTTGAGCGCGACATAGCCCGCCGCAGCCAGCAAATCCGTGCTGGTGCCAGCCCGGACAACTTCGTCGTCCCCGGCGGACGCGCGCTCATCGAGCGGCTTCTCGCGCGCGGCGTGAAGCTCTACATCCTGAGCGCCACGCTGGAGCCGTTCGTGCGGCAGGAGGCAGCCTTGCTGGACCTCGCGCGCTACTTCGAGGGCCGCATCCACGGCGGGCACGAGGAGCAGCCGCCGTTCTCGAAAGGCGCAGTGTTCGACCGCATTCTGCGCGAGGAAGGCATCCCCGGCGCGCAACTGCTCTCCTTCGGCGACGGTCCCGTCGAGCTGCACCACACGAAGGAACTCGGCGGCCTCGCCGTCGCCGTCGCGAGTGACGAGACGGAGATTGGCTCCGGCAAAATCCACGAGCAGAAGCGCACGCAGCTCATCGCGGCGGGGGCGGACTTGGTGGTTCCGGATTACCAGTGCGAAGAACAGTTGGTGAAGCTGCTGCTGGGTGACCGTTAACTTTCCGGCTTTCGATGCAACCACCCAACCCACTCGACCTCTCCCGCGTCCGCGTCTTCCCGCTCGCGCAGCGCAAGAGCCTGAGCACGGTGGACGAGGTGCTCATCGAGCCGACCACCGCGCCGCCGCCGGTCAGCGATTTCAACGCCGCGCTCGTAGAGCGGTGCGCGCGCGACATCATGGCGGCCTTGGAGCGCGGCGCGTCCGTCATGTTCATCTACCGCGCGCACCTCGTGCAGAACGGCGGGCAACTCCTCCTCAGCCAGATGCTCGACCGCGGCTTCCTCACCCACCTCGCCACAAACGGCGCGGGGACAATTCACGACTGGGAGTTTGCCTGGCTCGGCCGCTCGACCGAGAGCGTGCGCGACAACGTCGCCACCGGCAGTTTCGGCACGTGGGACGAGACCGGGCGCTACATCCACCTCGCGCTGTTGCTCGGCGGCGTGCGCGGCTGGGGCTACGGCAAGTCGCTCGGCAAGTTCATCTACGAGGACGGCGGCTTCATCCCGACCGAAGCCGAGCTGACGGAGCAAATTACCTCCGAGCCCAGCCACCCGCTCACGCCCGCGCGCGCGGACTTGCTGCAAGTGATCCAGCGCTTCGGCCTCAAGCCCGGCCCGCACATCCTCACGCACGCGCACCGCAACAGCAGCGTGCTCGCGCAGGCCGCGCGCCACGGCGTGCCCTTCACCGTGCACCCCGGCATCGGCTACGACATCATCTCGAATCATCCGTGGTTCAACGGCGGCGTCATCGGCCGCGCGGCGGGCGTGGACTTCGCGTTGTTCGGCGGGTCGGTGGAGAAGCTCGACGGCGGCGTGGTCCTGAGCGTCGGCTCGGCGATCATGGGGCCGCAGGTTTTCGAGAAGAGCATCAGTTGCGTGAACAACCTGCGCCTCCAAGCGGGCCGGCCCATCGTCAGCGGCCACAGCATCTACGTCGTGGACTTGCAGGACGGCGGCAACTGGGACTGGACGCAGGGCGAACCACCGAAGGACAACCCCGCTTACTACCTGCGCTTCTGCAAGAGCTTCTCCCGCATGGGCGGTGCGATGCACTACGCGCAGTGCGACAACGTGGCCTTCCTTCACCACCTTTTCCACAAGCTCGAAATCCTCCACGGCCGCACCGCGACGAAGGACATCCCCGACATCGGCGACCCCAACCCCGAACCGCGTTACCAGTGGTGATGAAAGCGTATTTGCCGCGAAAGGGCGCAGAGAGCGCAAGGTTGGGAAATGAAAACGTCCAACGTCCAAAGTTGCATCGTGCGGCCACAGGTCGGTCTTCGAACGTTGAGCGTTGGAAGTTGGACGTTGAAAGTTCCTTCTCTGTGTCCCTTGCGCCCTTTCGCGGCTAATCCCCTTCCATGACCCCCGCCCGCTTCGCTGAAATCACCGACCGCTACCCGTCGCTGCGCCTCGCGCTCGTGGGCGACTTCTGCCTCGACCGCTATCTGGAGATTGACCCGGCGCGCGCGGAGACCTCCATCGAGACCGGCCTGCCCGTCCACAACGTCGTGCGCGTGCGCTCGCAGCCGGGCGCAGCGGGAACCATCTTGAACAATCTCGTTGCGCTCGGCGTGGGCAAGTTGTGGCCGGTCGGCTTCTATGGCGTGGACGGCGAAGGCTTCGAGCTGCATCGCGCGCTGGCTGCGTTGCCCGGCGTGGACTTGGAACACTTCCGGCAAACCCCGTTGCGACGCACGTTCACCTACTGCAAGCCGCTGCTAATGCACCCCGGCCAGCCGCCGCAGGAACTCAGCCGACTTGACTCGAAGAACTGGGAACCCACGCCCGCGCTCGTCGAAGGCCGCATCTGGCAATCCATCGAGGAACTCCGCCTGCAAGTGGACGGCGTGGCAGTGATGGACCAAGTGGATCTGCCGAACACCGGCGTCGTCACCGCGCGCGTGCTACCGCTGCTCGGCGGTTTTCCGCATGGCAATCCAGGGACGCCCGTCGTGGCGGATTGCCGGCGCGGCTTGCGCGGTTACCCGCCGGTCACGTTCAAGATGAACGCCGCCGAACTGTGTGGCCTGACGGGATTACCCAACGATGCGGACTTGCGCCGACTCAGCGAAGCCTCGCTAGCGCTCGCGATGGAAAACGGCCGCGAAGTCTTCGTCACCCTCGCCGAGCGCGGCATCCTCGGCGCGGCACCGAGCGGCGAAGTGGCCCACGTCCCCTGCCATCCGTTGCGTGGGCCGATTGACATCGTCGGTGCCGGCGACGCCGTGACCGCCAATCTCACCGCCGCGCTCGCCGCCGGGGCGACGCTGCGCGAAGCCATTGAGTTGGCCAACACGGCCGCCTCCATCGTCATCCACCAACTCGGCACCACCGGCACCGCCAGCGTGCCGCAGATTCGCGAGCTGCTGCTGCCGTGAAAGTAGGACGGTGCTTCCAGCCTGTCCTCCATTTGAAAAGCCCGGCTTGAGCGGAATCTCAAAGTCAGAAGGACAGGCGAGCCGCGCTGTCCTACGCAGAAGGTCAGGCCACCTTCATCGCGCCGCCGTTGAGGACGCGGATTTCCCGCTGCGGGAAAGGCATCTCGATGTCTTGCTTGCGGAATTCCTCGGCCAAAGCCTTGTTCACCTCGGCGGCCGCGCCACCGAAGTCGCCGACCTTCGTCCATGGCTTGACGGCGATGTTGATGGCGGAATCGCCGAAGGACGCGACGCCCACGACGGGTGCGGGCTCCTTCAGCACCGTCGCCGTGCGCGCCAGGACGGCGCTGACCGCGGTGAGCGCCTGGTTCAAGTCAGTGGTGTAGGCCACGCCCACGCTCAAGTCGAGTTGCCGGATGTAGCCGTAGTTGTGGAGGATCTCACCGATGACCTTGCGGTTCGGGATGACCACGCGCGACCGGTCCGCGTGGACCAGGATGACCGAAAACAACTCGATGGCGTGAACCTGCCCTTGCACACCGTGGATCTCGATGTATTCGCCGACGCGGAAGGGCTTGGTGAAGATGATGAGCAGCCCGGCCATGAGATTGCCGAGCACGCCTTAGAGCGCCAAGCCCACGCCCACGCCGGCGACACCAACACCGGCGATCAGCGGGGCCATGTCCACGCCGACCTTGGCGGCCACGAGCATGAGCGTCATGCCCATGATGAGCAGGCGCACGATCCGCACGATGAGAATGCGCACCGGCGGCTCCAGATCCCGCTTGCCCAGCCAGCGCTGGATCGTCTTGCCCAACTGCATCGCAATCGCCACGCCGATGGCGAGGATGATGGCCGCGCCAATCAGCTTGGGCCCATAGTCGCTGATGAAGTCCAAGCCCTTGTCTTGGATTTTGGTGAGCAACTCGGCATCAATGACGGCGATGATGAACTGGTTCATATGAATTTTTGCGGCCAGCATAACCGATCGACGCAACACGGCGAAGGGGAAAATCGGCCTGCCAAACCTGCGCGGTGGCTGTCGCGTCGCAGTCTGCTGCGGGTCAGTTTGGTGGGCGGACTGACAACGCTGGTGACTAGCTGTCGGTCGCCGCGTGAAGACACGACGCTCCAACGCTTCGAGTTCGAGCAGGCGCAGATGGGC
>JBJTAU010000002.1:0-5690 GCA_046090965.1 Limisphaerales bacterium
TGTGCGCCGGGGCCAAGAAACTGTTCCCGCAAATCCCCGTGCTGTTCCTCGCCCGCTTCAAGCAGGACTAGGCCACCGGGGCGTGGACGCCCACGGCGGCCGAGTTGATCCGGCAGGCGAAAGCCGCCGGGCTGGACGGCCTGAACCTCAGCCACAAGGGGCCGCTGGACGCCGCGTTCATCCGCCAGACCCACGCGGCGGGGCTGAAGTTCTACGTCTGGACGGTCAACGACGCCGCCCTCGCCAAGCGCCTGCTGGCCGACGGCGCGGACGGCATCACCACCGACCGCCCCGGCTGGCTCCGCGAGCAGTTGCACTGAGCCGCCGGGGCCAGCACGCACAAGCGGATCGTGGAAGCGCCGCGTTGACACCTTTCCGTCGGCATTGCTAGGTTCCGCGCGTTTTTACGGCGCGTCATGGCCTCGCTCCTCAGCCAACCCGTGCTCGTCTTGAACCGCTTGTGGCAGGCAGTGAACATCTGCACCGCGCGGCGGGCGCTCTCCCTTTTGTTTCAAGGCCACGCGCAGGTCGTGCTCGGCGACCAGGATGGCGCGTTCCGGACGTATGACTTTTCCTCGTGGGCGGACTTCTCCCGCCGCGAGCCGCACCCGGACTCGGTGCGGGGCATCTCCTACCGCCTCCGCGTGCCGCGCGTCATAATGCTCGCGGTGTTCGACCGCCTGCCGCGCAAGGAAGTGAAGTTCACCCGGCACAACATCTTCGAGCGCGACAAGAACACCTGCCAGTATTGCGGCCGCGTCCTCGACCGGAAGGACTTGAACCTCGACCACGTTATCCCGCGCGACCGCGGCGGCCCGACGACGTGGGAAAACATCGTGTGCTCGTGCGTGCCCTGCAACACGCGCAAGAGCAACCACACACCCTCCGAGTGCGGCATGCACCTCGTCCGCAAGCCCAAGAAGCCCAAGTGGCGGCCGTTCGTGCAGGTCAACTTCGGCGTGGAATACCACGACAGTTGGAAGCACTTCCTCGACCTCGCCTACTGGAACGTGGAACTCGGGGTCTGAGCGAGAGACGGAGGGTATTCAGTAAGCAGTGTTCAGTGTTCAGACTGTGGCGTTCTCTCCCCCTGCCTTCACTGAAAACTGATCACCGAAGACTGACTGCTTGGCTACTTCGCCCTCGCCGACTGCATCAGCTCCCAGAACTTCGGGTTGTCCTGCAACGCTTCGTCCTCCCCCAGCGGTAGGCTGGAGCGGAAGAGGAAATCCTTCAGCGAGTTCTTGCTCAGGATGCGCTGCACCAGCACGCCCAGCTCGTGACGCTCGAAGTAAATCCTGTAGTCCCCCACGCGGAAGCGGTGCAGCACATGGCCATCGCGCTCCAGCTTGCCGAACCGCTCCAGCTCCGTGCTGATGACCTCCTGCGGTAGCCCGCGAAACTCGCCGAGGATCTGAAGCTGCAGCTCCTTGGGCATCTTGGACAACTCGGCGGCCCCGGTCGGCGTGAAGATGATTTGGAACGGACGCATGGGCGCAGTGTCCGCAAACCGGCGTGGACTGCAAGCCGGGTGTTGGGGCCGGGGAAGTTTTCCGGTTGCGCATTCGCCCCGGCTCGCCCGAAATCCCCGGCGCATGAGCGAACTCAAGTATTCCGTCGAACACCTCGGCCTGCCCGCCCGCGACACCGTGGCCCTCAAGGATTGGTATGTGCGCGTGCTGGGCGCGAAGCTGCGCTTCGACAACGGCCAGACGCCGCCGGCGTTCTTCCTCGAACTCAGCGGCGGGCTGATGATCGAGATCTACGCCGCCACCGCCTCAGTGAAGGACACTGCAAACAACGGCGTTGCCGGCTGGCGGCATCTGGCGCTGCGCGTGGATTCCATCGAGGCGGCGCAGGCGGAACTCACCCGGCGCGGCGTGGTCTTCCCCGACCCACCCAAGCCGGCGGGCGGCGGCGGGCGCGTGCTGTTCTTCGCGGACTCGGAGGGTAATCTGCTGCACCTCGTCGAGCGCCCGAAGGAGTCGGTCTTCCACTGAGCGCTCAGGCAGGCTCCGCTTTCATGCCGCCGCTGCGAAACGCCGCGCGCCGCTTTCCCCATTCCCCATCACCCAGATGCCAGACCCTAAGTTCTCCGCCGTCATCTTCGACATGGACGGCGTCATCATTGACAGCGAGCCGCGTCACGAGCGCGCCTTCCTCGACGTGTTCGAGCAGATGGGCTATGGCCAGACGCACGGCATCCACTTTGAGCAATACCTCGGCCGCTCCGACCGCGCGGTGTGGGTGGACTTCATCGCCAAGCACAACCCTAGGTGGACGCTCGACGAGTTGACCGCGTGGAAGCAGAACCACCTCATCGAGATCATCCGCCACGAGCAGCCGATCTTCGACGGCCTGCCAGAACTCGTCGCGAAAGTCGCGCCACGCCACCGGCTCGCCGTCGCATCAGGCTCAGTGCATCCGGTAATTGATGAAGTGCTCGCGATGAAGTCACTGCGGCAGTTCTTCCCCGTCGTGGTCAGCGTGCAGGATGTGGCTCACGGCAAGCCGGCACCCGACGTATTTCTACGCGCGGCGGAGTTGCTCGGAGTCGCGCCTGCGACTTGTTGCGTGATTGAGGACTCCGCCGCCGGTGTCACCGCCGCGCGCGCGGCGGGCATGACCGCGATCGCGATCACGAACACCTTGCCGCCGGAGAAGCTCACGCACGCGCACCACGTCGTGCGGACTTACGAGGAGATCGAGCGGTTGCTGCTCTGAGTGAGTCGGCGGGCCAAGCCACCTGCTGGCGGCGCTCCAAGCGCCCGGCTCTACTGCGGAAATTCACACATCAATCACCGGCCCGTCACCATCACCGGCGGGCTTCGTCCCAGGAGCCGACCGCCGCACGCGCACGCGGCTTTCGCCCGATCCGGTCAGCGTGTTGAGCACCAGCGTCACGATGCTGATGACCAGCGCGCCCCAGAACGCCGGCCAGAAGCCATCCACTTGGAATCCCTTCACCAGTGAGCCGACTAGGTAAAGCAGCGCCGCGTTGATGAAGAGCACGAACAGGCCGAGCGTGACCACGACGAGCGGCAGCGTGAGCAGGAACAGCAGCGGACGAAGGAAGGTGATGAGGATGCCGAACAGCAGCGACGCGACGAAGAGGCTCGTGACCGTCTCGTAGCTGATCCCACTGACGAGGTGTGTCGCGACCAGAACGGCGAGTGTGTTGATGACCCAGCGCTGGAGGAACACCACCGCCATCGGGCGGTGCTGACCCTCCCGCCCGCCTTCCTGGCCTTGCTCGGAACCATTTCGCACGCGCGGAACATGGTGGCCGAGGCTGGAATGCGCAAGCAACTGATGGCGACCGAAAGTCACCGGCACGGTGGCACCTACTTCTTCTTCCCGCTCAAATCCGGCGGCTCCGTCTTCGCGAAGGCTGCCCATTGCTTCTGCAACGCCTCACGTGCGGGCACGCCGGCATGGACATAGATGGCATAACGCAGTTGCAGCGGCTTGCCCGGCTCGACCACGCGCGGCGCATCGTGCGTGAAGGAACTGCCCATCCAGCCGTCGCTGCGGACGTGGAAGAACGTCGGGTGGTTCGGATTCGCGGGATGGTCGAAGAGCGTCGCGCCCTCGGCCTTGCCCGGCAGCATCGGCCCCGAGTAATCGCACCACTTCGCGCGCTTCCAGAAGCAGCCGTTGTCGCCCTGCTCGTCCACGTTGCCTTCGGAGTTGCGGATCGTTCCGCCGCCGTCCGCGATGCCAATGGTCTTAGCCATCCGCACGCCCACGAGGCCGAAGGGCGTCTTGCCGAACGTGACCGGCGTGCCCTTCGCCTCGAAGCGCAGGTCCATCACCAGTAGCGACTCGTTGTTCGGCAGCAACTCCAGGCTCACCCGCCGCCGCTCCTCCAGCAGCACCTTGCCGTTCTTGTCGAGCCAATGATTGAAGATCGTCGCAGCCGCACCGGTGTCTGCATCTTCCAGCCTTTCGAGCCGCTGGCCGATGATGCGGCCCTGGTTCGTGCCGCGGTCGGCCCAGAAGCTCCAACCGTTCACGTCGTTGTGGGAAACCCAGATCGAGTTGTGATGGCTGTGGCTGACCGGGTCGTGCGGGTGGCCCATGCGCGTGACGGAGCGGCCCGACGGACCGAGCAGCGGAAAGACAAACGGACGGTTCAGCCCCGGCCCGAAATGCAAGCACGCCAGGTCCGTGCCGTCGCGCTGGAAGGAAACCTGTTCGTATGGCTGCGGCAGCGCCTGCACCAGCGGGATGGGCTTGGCGTTCGGCAAGGCCACTTGCGCCGGAAGCAGGTGGGCAACGAAGCAAATGCAGGCGGGCAACAGACGGCGGCTGAACATAAATCGAGCAGACACGAACGCCTCCGCACGGTAAAGCCCCGACTCCCGGCTGGCTCACGCCGCCGGGCCGCTGATGACCGCGATGGCGGCGGACTTGGGCACGAGGTAACGGGCGGCGACGGCGCGGACTTCGGCGCGCGTCACGGCATCGTAGCGGGCCTCGTCGGCTTCGCCGCGCGCGTAGCCGAGGCCGTAGAGTTCATCGAGGGCGTGGAGCATCGCCTGACCGCCGAGGTCTTGCCGGGCGATTTTCTTCTGGCCGATGATTTTGGCCTTCGCCCGCTTCAGCTCTTCTTCACTCAAGCCGTCGGTGCGGAGCAACTCCGCTTCGGCCAGCAGTTCCTTCTCCACTTGCGCGGCCTGCTCCGGCGCGGTGCCGCAGTAAAACGCAAACCAGCCCGGCACCAAGCCCGCGACGTGCTGCGAGCCGACGTAGTAGGCCAGCCCGAGCTTCTCCCGGATGCGCGTGAAGAGGCGCGAGCCCATGTCGCTGCACGCTTCCTGGATGAGGTCGAGCGCGTAGTGGTCGTCGTGCGCCATTGTGGTGCCGGGGAAGCCGATGACGAGGACGGCTTGTTTCTTGTCGCGTGATTCGCTCGCGCGAGCGGAGGTGAATTGCGAATTGCGAATTGCGAATTGCGAATCGGACTTCGCCGCCGCCTTCCACTTGGCGAAAGTCTTCTTCACTTCGGCGACGACGCGCTTCGTGTCCACCGCACCGTAGATGGCGAGGACACAGTTGTCTGGCGTAACGAGCTGGCGATGCAGCGCGGCGAGATCGGCGACTTGAAAACGCTTCACGGTTTCCTCCGTGCCGAGCGAGTCGAGGCCGTAGCCGGCGTCGCCGAAGAGGGTCTTCCGCATCAGCTTGAAGCAGCTCATCAGCAACTCGTCGCGTTGGTGGCGGAGGTTGCCGAGTTGAATCTCCCGCTCGCGCTCCAGCTCGGACTTCGGGAAGGCGGGCCGCAGCAGCACGTCGGCGGTGAGTTCCAAACCAAGGGCAAAATCCTCGCGCAGCACATCGGCCGTGACCCCAAAACTATTGTTGCCGCTGTAGGTGTCGAGGCTGCCGCCGACGCTCTCGCTTTCCGTCGCGAGCTGCTCGGCGGTGCGGGTCTTGGTGCCTTTCATCAGCAGCTTGGCGAGCAGGGAACTCGCGCCGTTGTTCGCCGCCGTCTCGGCCAGCACGCCGCCGCGCAAGCCGGCGCGGAAGTAGGCGAATGGCAGACGATGGTCTTCCTTCACGAGCAGGCGCAGGCCGTTGGGCAAATCAAACTTCGCGATGTCGCTGCAGGTGCTGACCACGATGCTCGCGGTCGTCTTCGGCGCGGCGCCTTCGGGCAGGAGCGCGTAGAGCGTGCGGTTTTCCGG
>JBJTAU010000003.1:0-10227 GCA_046090965.1 Limisphaerales bacterium
CAAGTCTGGATCAGCCTGCTCACGCTCACGTTGCTGGAGATCGTGCTGGGGATCGACAACCTGATCTTCATCTCGATCCTCAGCGGAAAGCTGCCGGCGGCGCAGCAGGCGAAGGCGCGCAAGGTTGGTCTTTCGCTGGCGCTCATCACGCGCATTCTGCTGCTGTGCTCGCTGGCGTGGCTGGTGTCGCTGGACAAGCCGTTCTGGCAGGCGCGCGTCTTCAGTCGGGATCTGGCGGTGTCGGGCAAGGACTTGATTCTGCTGGTGGGCGGGCTGTTCCTCATCGCCAAGAGCACGAAGGAAATCCACGAGAAGCTCGAGGGCGAGGATGGGTCCGTGACCAACCACCTCGCGCCGACCTTCGTGAGCGTGATCATCCAGATCCTGCTCATTGATATCGTCTTCTCGCTGGACTCGGTCATCACGGCGGTGGGTATGGTCAAGCAGATCGGCGTGATGATCGCCGCCGTCATCATCGCCATGCTCGTGATGCTGGTCTTCGTGGATCAGATCAGCGGCTTCGTGGACCGGCATCCGACGATCAAGATGCTGGCGCTGTCGTTCCTCATCCTGATCGGGACAATGCTCGTGGCGGAGGGCTGCAACCAGCACGTCAACAAGGGTTACATCTACTTCGCGATGGCGTTCAGCGTGGGCGTGGAGATGCTCAACATCAAACTGCGCACCAAGCAGGCGACGAAGGTGGCGCTGCACCAGCCGTATCGGTAATGCAGCGGGGAGCGTTCAGCTTGCAGCTTTCAGCGATCAGCGACGCGATCCAGAAAACGGTTTAGATTCGACCGGCCAAGCGTTGTTCTACTCCCGGCATTCACCATGAATCACTGGCTCATCAGCGCGGTCCTGTTCACGTTCGCCAATCTGGTTCATGCCGCCGAGCCGGCGCGCAAGACCACGGTCGGCATCGTGGGCGAGGAGTTTCACATCAACGGGCAGCCGACTTACGCGGGGCGGACTTGGAACGGGAAGAAGATCCAGGGCCTGCTGATGAACTCGCGGATGGTGCAGGGCATCTTCGATGACCTGAACGCGGACACCGTCGCGCGCTGGGCATATCCCGACACGAAGAAATGGGATGCCGAGCGCAACACGCGGGAGTTCCTCGCGGCGATGCCGGAATGGCGGCGGCACGGGTTGCTGGCGGTGACGCTGAATTTGCAGGGCGGATCTCCGCAAGGTTACTCCCGCGAGCAGCCTTGGGAGAACAGCGCGTTCACGCCCGAAGGCGGACTGCGTCCGGCTTATCTGGCCCGGCTCGCGCGCATCCTCGGCCGCGCCGATGAACTCGGCATGGTGGTCATCCTCGGCTACTTCTACTTCGGGCAGGACGAGCGGCTGAAGGACGAAGCCGCCGTCGTCCGCGCCACGGACAACGCGACGAAGTGGCTGCTCGACGGCGGCTGGCGCAATGTGCTCGTGGAGGTCAACAACGAGTGTAACGTCCGCTACGATCACGCGATCCTGAAACCCGACCGGGTGCACGAGCTCATCGAGCGCGTGCAGGCGGCTAAGCGCGACGGACGTCGGCTGCTTGTCTCCACTTCCTACGGTGGGAACACGGTGCCGAAGGAAAATGTCGTCCGCGCGGGCGACTTTCTGCTCCTGCACGGCAATGGGGTGTCCAAGCCCGAGCGCATCGCCGAGCTCGTGCGGCTCACACGCGCGGTGCCCGGCTACACGCCCAAGCCGGAGCTGTTCAATGAGGACGACCACTTCGACTTCGACCAGCCGACGAACAATTTCACCGCCGCCGTGGGCGGATACGCAGGCTGGGGATTCTTTGACTACCGCATGAAGGGAGAGGGCTTCGACGAAGGCTACCAAAGTGTGCCCGTCAACTGGGGCATCAGCAGCGAACGCAAGCGCGGCTTCTTCCGACTGCTGGCGGACATCGCGGGGGCGAAGCCATGACTAGCGTGTTCTCGGCTGCGGCTTAGCCTGCTTTTCACATTGAAATGGGGACCCCTTCGGTATACCAAGCCACTGTCACTGCCGGTTCTGGTTCCAGCGGAGGCCACCCGTAGGCAAGTCGAGGAATGAGTCGAGAGAGCTCACGCCATTCGAAAATGAATTTCTACATCAAACGTCACGACAAGAAGCTCGGGCCATTCCCCGACACCGCCGTGGACGCCATGGTGGATGCCGGAGACATGCGGGCGGGCGATCTGGTCAGCTATGTCGGCGAACAGAATTGGTATCCACTCAGCCAATTCTTGGAGCGACACTACGAACGCGCCTCCGCCGCCGCCGCTGAAGCAAACAAGCCCAGCGGTGAGGGCGGCGCGCGCAAAGAGGCCACTTTCGTGGCAACCCCCTCGGGGACGTCTTTTTTGCGCCGGGACGCGATGGAAGTGGATGAGTCGGGATTGACTGAAGCGGAGCGCGAAGTAATGGCCGGGGGTCGGTTCATAACTTACCGCTACTGCTGGTCGCTCGTCGTTTCGTTCAAGCACGCTTCCCCTCCCATCTTGGTGCGGGCCGGGAAAGATGGCTTCGGAGCGGCACTGCGCTATTCGTTGGTGTCGGCTCTCTTTGGCTGGTGGGGCATCCCCGGGCCGATCTGGGCCATTTCCACCATCCACCACAACGCGCAGGGTGGGAAGGATGTGACGCTCGAAACGCTCACCCAACTCGTGGGCCACTCGCGCGCAGCAGCCGCCTGTGCCCGGCATCAAGCCAGTGCTCAACCCGGCGCGTTGATGAGCAGCTTGGGACTGATGATGGCCGCACTGTCGCTGGCCCTCATGTTGGGAACGGGCTGGCTCGGCTGGGCGTTCGCCCACGGTGATCTGGGTGAACCCGCTCCCGGCCCCGGCTCGAAGGAATTTGCGCTGGCAGACGAGAGTCTCACCAAAGCAAAGCGCAGCGCCATCTTCGGCAATGTGTCGAATCCCAAATCGCTTGAGTTGGCCGACGCCTTCAACAAAGCGATGCGCGAGGCTTATCTGGCCGAAGCACGGCAGAATCCAACCGCCGACATGGAGAAGGACAACCCGTTGATCGCGACCTTCTGCGAGCTGCATCAGGACCGGGTCGTCTTCCTCGTGCAGGTGGCTGGCCTCCAAAAACTGGACCTCAGCTTGCGTAACAAGCTGGCGGATGATGCCTGGCGCGCGGCGGCGCTGATATTGACCGACTTGAAGGTGGGTTTCACCGGGCTGCGGGTGGCCTTGGGACTGCGAAACTCGGTGAAGTATGATCAAGTGCTCACCGGTCGCTATGTCCGCGATTTCGAGGTGAACAACACCGGTTTGAAGAGCCGCGCCGAGGGGGCGCGGAGCAAGGCCAAGCTCTATCCACTGTTCATTCCATTGGAACAACTGGACTCTTGGAAGGACGAGTGAGGCGCTGACGAGCCGCACCCGTGGTCGTTCAGCCGCGCAGTTTCGCCACGTAGGCCCCGTCCACGCCATCCCGGAACGGCAGCAATTCGCGCTCGGCCTCCAGTTTGAAGCGGGGGTCATGCGCGAGGAATTCCTGCACGACGGTGGCGTTCTCCTCGGGCTCCAAACTACAGGTGCTGTAAACGAGCGTGCCACCAGGCTTGAGGTGCGCGGCGGCCAGGTGGAGCAGTTCCAACTGCGTGGCCCGCAGACGGTCGAGTTCCTCCGGCCGCAAACGCCAGCGGAGATCCAGGCGACGACGCAGGACGCCGGTGTTGGAGCAGGGCGCGTCAACGAGCACCTTATCGAATGTCCGCTGGAGGAGCGCGGCGGCGGGATGCTCACCGAGGGCCAGTGTCTTGACACACGTGACGCCGAGCCGGGTGCAGTTCTCAGTCACGAGCCGCAATCGGTCGGCACTGGTGTCGCAGGCGAGAAGTTCGCCGTCGTCCTCCATCGTCTGCGCAATGTAGGCGGTCTTGCCACCGGGCGCGGCGCAAAGATCAAGGATGCTCTCCCCGGCCCACGCGTCGAGCGTTTGCACCGCGAGCAGGGTGCTGGGGTCTTGGACATAAAACCACCCGGCGCGGAAACTGCCCATGCTGGCGAGCGGAGGGTGCGTCTTCAGCACGAAGATCTGACCGGGGTCCGCCCATGGGCAGTTGACGAAGTCATATTCCACGTTCTCCTTGATCCGCCAGCGCTCGAGGAGCGGCTCAGGGGCGGTTTTCAGGGTGTTGACGCGGACGTGGGTGAGGGGCGCGGTGTTGTTCCACTCCAACAGGCGGCGGGTGTCGTCCGCACCCCAGCGGGCGAACCACTTTTCCACGAGCCATTCGGGGTGCGAGTAGCCGAGCGCCGGCTGGGTCTCGCGGAGATCGGCAAGGGCAAGCTGGATCTCCTCCCGATCCGCCTCGCTGCGACGGAGGATGGCATTGATGAAGTTCGCCTGGTTAAGGAAGCCGAGGCGCTTGGCAATTTCCACGGTCTCATAGCACGCGGCGTGCGGCGGAATGCGGTCAAGGAAGAAGAGTTGATAAAGCCCCAGACGCAGGAAGACCTGCACTTGGGGAATCTGCGGCCGGTCCTCGGTCTTGCGCGCGACTAACCAGTCCAGCGTCCCCTGCCAACGCACACAGCCATAGACCATCTCCTGCGTGAGGCGGCGGTCATCAGGCCGCATCTTCGTGGTGGCGAAGACATCGTCGAGCAGTTCCTCCACGTAGGCGCTCCCCTGCAATCGGCGGAGCAGCACGCGGGCCGCGATGTCGCGCGCGGCGGAGAGCGGGGCGGGGACATCCTCGCGCGGGGGCGGCGCGAACGGTTGGTCGGCCTTGGCACCTTCGGAGCGGATGATGCGGCGTTCGAGATGCGGCGCGACGCGCTCCGGGGCACGGCGTCGGGGTTCACGCGGGCCGTCCTGCCAAGGGCGCGGACCTTCGGCTCGCGACGGATCGGGACGATACTGACGCTCGTCGTCTGACCGTCTCGGCGAATCGGCGCGCGGCGGTCCGAAGGGCCTCGCCCCGCGGTCCTCGCGCCGATCATCACGCCGATCGTCGCGACGCCGATAGTCGTCACGCCGGCCACCGGAGTCGAAGTCGCGGCGGAAGCCGGACGACGTTCCCATGCGCTCGCGGCCTTCGTTGGTGCGCATCGCCCCGCCCCGGAAATCGTCGTCCCGGCGGCGGTCGTCGTCGCGGCGTTGACCACTATCCCGGCGCGGGCGGTCATCCCGGCGGTCGTCGTAGTTCCTCGGCCCGGCAGACGACGGGATGCGCTGCGGACGCTCGCTGGATTGCAGCCAGCGCCCCGGACGCGGAGCCTCGCCGCGCTCCTCGCGACCTACGGCGCGTGCAGGGCGTGGGGACTTGGGCCGCTTGGCGTAGCGCTCGTAAAACTTCCCCGCGTGCGGACTAGGGTGCTCGTCCGCTGGTTGCCCTTCGTCATCGGGCCGTCTCTCGCGGAATGGCGGCCGGGGAGCGTCTTCCCCCGTCGGACGGCGAGATGTCCACGGACGGAAATCGCCGCCGCCCTCGGACCGTTCGCCACGCGGTTCGCCACCGAACGGCTTGCGGAAACCGCCGCCCGATTTGGCGTAGGGTTTGCCGAACGGTTTGCCGAACGGCTTCGCGCCCGGCTTACGGAACGGCTTCTGAAACGCCCGGCCTTCACGTCCGCCTGAAATTTCTCTTGGTGTTGCTCGCTGCACGACGTAACAATGGCGGACATTTCGCATAGAGCGAGTTTTTTGAAACTATGAGAGACGAACTGGAAAAGCTGGCCATCGCGGGCAAGATCGGCAGCAAGCACATTGACCCCCTGCTGACGTTGGCGCAGGGCGGCTACTGCGCGCACAAGAGCTGGGGTTTCGGCCGCATCACCACGGTGGACACGGTCTTCTGCCAGTTCACCATCGATTTCCAGGGCAAGCCGGGCCACAAAATGGACCTGTCTTTCGCCGCTGAGTCGCTCAAGTCCATTCCCGCCGAGCACATCCTCGCCAAGAAAGCCGCCGACCTGCATGGCCTGCGCCAGATGGCCGCGCGCGACCATCTGGGCGTCCTCCGGCTCGTGCTCAACAGCTACGGCGGAAAGGCGACACTCGACCAGATTCAGAAGGAGCTGGTCCCCGACGTCATCACCGACGACTGGAAGAAATGGCTCGAAGTCGCCAAGCGCGAGATGAAGAAGGACGGCCACTTCATCGTGCCGCTTAAGAAGACCGAACCCATCATCTACCAGGCGCAGGAAACCACCGTCCAGCAACGCGTGATGGATAAGTTCAAGGCCGCCAAAGGCCTGAAGGCACGCATCGCCGAGGCCGCCGAGCTGCTCAAGAACGTGGACGACCTCGAGAACAAGGCCGGCGTCGTCGGCGAGGCCATCGCCACGTTGAACGCCGAAATCACCAGCCACCAGCGCACGCAACCCGCGCTCGCGTTGGAAGCGGTCTTCCTCCGGGACGAATTGCGGAAAGCCGCCGGCCTCACGCCGATCGAGGGCGAGCTCACCGAGGCCGCGCTCTGGAACCAGGGCCTCAAGCTCGGCCAGTTGCTCGACGCCATGCCCGCCGCCAAGCACCGCCGTGCTCTCGACTCCTTCAAGGCCGCCACCCCGAACCTCTGGCACGAGGCTGTCATCGGCACCATCAACTCCGTCCCCGCCAAGCTCGCCGGCGAGTGTGCCGCGATGCTCATGGAGAACGGCAAGCTCGACCTCCTGCGCGAGACGCTCGCTCGCCTCATCAGCCAGCCCCAGGCCAGCAGCGAGCTGCTCCTCTGGCTCGCCAAGGAGCGCTCCGACACGTTCGCCGACATCCTCGGCCCGGAGGTCTTCCGCGCGATGGTCAGCGCCATCGAGCGCGACATCTTCAACGAGAAGAAGTCCAACAAGCTTCGCGACTTCATCCTGTCCGATCACGAGCTGATGTCGGAGCTGATTTCCTCCGCCGACATCGAAGTGGTGAAGGATCTCACCCGCGCGCTCCAGCTCTCGCCCAGCTTCGACGACATGGACAAGCGCTCGCTCCTCGCGCGCATCGTCAAGGTCTTCCCTGTCGTCAAGGAACTCATCACCGGCGAGGCCACCAAGCAGGACCACACCTTCATCGTCTCCTGGGAAAGCCTCGAACGCCGTCGCGCCGAATACGACGACCTCTGCAAGAAGCGCATCCCCGCGAACTCGAAGGACATCGCCCTCGCCCGCAGCTACGGCGACCTCCGCGAGAACCACGAATACAAGGCCGCGAAGGAAATGCAGAAGGTGCTCATGCGCCGCAAGAGCGAGCTGGAAGTGCAGCTCAACCGCGCGCGCGGCACGGATTTCACCAACGTCCGCACCGACGTGGTCAGCATTGGCACCAAGGTCACCGTCCACGACGTGAACAACCAGAAGGCCGTCGTCTTCAAGGTCTGCGGCGCGTGGGACTCCGACCCGGACAACGGCATCATCGCCTACCTCAGCCCCATTGCCCAAGCCCTCCTGAACCATCCCGTCGGCGACGAGGTCGAGTTCGAGCTGCAAGGCGCGAAGCACAAGTTCCGCATCGACGCCATCGAAGCCCTCCCGCCCGCGCCCAAGCCGGCGGAACCCGCCGAGGCGACGACGGCTTGATTCACTCCTTGTAGCAGCGGTCGGTGCCCGCCGAACTTGCAACCTCCAGCACGCGGCGGCAGAGCGGCATCGCCCCTAGCATATCACCCTTATTATTGAGCAAATTGGCAAGCTCATCCAGGATCTCCAGCGTGTCGGGATGCTCTTCTCCCAGCGTGAGCTCTCTGGCGGCCAGCATTCGGCGATAGAGCGACTCAGCCCCCGGCTGGTCGCCCTTGGCATGCAGCAAATTGGCTAGGTGGTTCAGGCATGCCAGCGTGTCGGGATGCTCTGGCCCCAGCACGCGCTCTTGGCCCTCCAGTGCGCGACGATAGAGCGTCTCCGCCCCCGACAGGTCCCCATGGTCATCCAGCAGGACGGCAAGATTGTGCAGGCTCACGAGCGTGTCAGGATGCTCCGGCCCTAGCGTGCGCTCACGGCCAGCCAGCGCGTGGCGATAGAGCGACTCCTCCCCCGGCAGGTCGCCCTTTTCCTCAGCAAATCGGCCAGAATACGCAGGCCTCCCAGCGTGTGGAGATGCTCCGGTCCCAGTGCGCGCTCACGGGCCTCCAGCACGCGGCGATAGAGCGATTCCGCACCTGGCAGATCGCCCTTGTCCTCAAGCGAACCGGCCAGATCATTCAGGCTCCCCAGAGTGCTGGGGTGCTCCGGCCCGAGCGTGCGCTCTCGGACCTCCAGCGCACGGCGATAGAGCGACTCCGCTCCTAGAAGATCGCCATTGATGTGCAGCGAAACGGCCAACCTGTTCAGGCTGTCCAGCGTATCGGGGTGCTCCGGCCCCAGTGTGCGTTCACGGACCTCGAACGCGTGGCGATGGAACGACTCCGGCACGGGCAAACGGGGGGTCTTGACCGCCCGCAAATTCAACAGATTGACAAAGCTGTTCACCGTGTCGAAATGCTCCGACCCGAGTATGCGCTCACGGACCTCCAGTGCGCGGCGATGGAGCGACTCCGCCTCCGGCAGGTCGCCCTTGTTTTTCAGCAGGACAGCTAGATTGTTCAGGCTCCCGAGCGTGTCGGGATGCTCTGGCCCAAGCGTGCGCTCACGAAGCTCTAGCGCACGGCGATGGAGAGGCTCGGCCTGAGTCAATTCGCCATTCAACTCCCACTGAATCCCTAAGTTCGAGAGCGCTTCGAGCGTTTCCTGGTTTTCCGGCCCAAGGTTGGCCGTGCCTTCCTCCAGAATCGCCTTCGCTTCATCTAGAAGTGCCGGGACGTTCGGCTGCGCCTCGGCCTTAAGTCGAGTTCGGTAGCTTCGTAAGGCAATGCTTCCCGGGCAGTCCACCAGCGCAGAATCCAGCAAGGCCATGCGGCGGTCCATCGTGGGTTCCATCCGTATGCGTTCTTTCCATTGCCGCCAGTCTTTCCGCTCCTGATGCTTGAGTTTATCCGTCGTTCGCTCTTGGTCAGAGGCCTGATCTGGAAGTGGTGGCGTAGATAACGGCTTGGATGCTGATCCAGGAGAACTCGTCAGCGGTTGATTGCCGCCTGCGTTCGCCGCACCGGGCGTGAGTTGCTTGGAGGAGTCATCCATGAGGCTGGCGTGTTTGCGTATCTCGCTTTGCAAGCTTCAGGAAAGGCGAACCCAGCTCTGTCCAAAACCTAACTGACTACACGGCTACATTGCCGGGCCACGCAGAGGCTGCAACTGGAAACTCACACAAGCTATGTGTCAGCGAATATTCTGTGGCGGAGAGGGTTGGCAACAGCGGGCAGGGCCACCACACCTGCCCGCCCCGCTTGCGCGGGGCGGGCTTCCCAGAGGATGGGATGGCTGGCAACGTGGGGGCTTCTTGAGGGCACCCACGGTGAAGATTCGCAGCATCAGACCACGCGGGCGGGGCGGGCGTTCAAAAAACTATCGCCGGATGACAACTTCCTTTCCCCTTGCCCCGACTTCCCGTTCTGTTACGAACTCGCCGCGTGAGCGACCAAAAGAAATTGCGCCTCGGCATCCTTGGTTCCGGCAAGGGATCGAACATGGTCGCCATCGCGGAGGCCATCACCGCCGGCAGCGTGCCGGCGGAGATCGCCGTCGTGTTGAGCGACGTGGCGGACGCGGGCATTCTCTCCCGCGCCCAGGAGCGTGGGCTGCCCGCGCGGTTCATCGCTCCGGGAAAGTTCCGCACCAAGCTCGACGAAGCGGCGGAGGCCGCCTACATCGCGGCTTTGAAGGACGCGGGCGTCGAGCTGGTCGTGCTCGCGGGCTTCATGCGCATCCTGAAAGGCGAGTTTCTCCGCGCCTTTCCGCAGCGGGTCATCAACATTCATCCCTCGCTGCTGCCCGCGTTCACTGGGCTGGAGGCGTGGAAGCAGGCGCTGGACTATGGCGTGAAGTTCACGGGCTGCACGGTGCACTTCGTGGATCAGGGCGTGGACACCGGGCCGATCATTGCGCAACAGACGGTGCCGGTCCTGAGCCGCGACGACGCGGACACGCTGCATGGGCGCATCCAATTCGCCGAGCGGCAGCTTTACCCGATGGCCATCTCCGCCCTCGCGCGCGGACTGGTGCGGGTGGAGGGTCGCAAGACCGTGACGCAGGCGGCGGGGTGAGGCGCGAGCATCCGCGCCCGCCGGCTTTCAACTTTCCGCCTTCAACTTTCAACTCCGGTCCTCATGTCCTCCGGCTACATCCACACGTTCTCGGCCGAGGAGCAGGCGCGGCTCGTGGCGCAGGCGGAGTTTCTGGAGCCATACATTTTCCC
>JBJTAU010000004.1:0-8781 GCA_046090965.1 Limisphaerales bacterium
CGGACCGCATCGTAACAATTTCGAACGTCAAGATTGCGAAACTCACGGTGGTCGAGGGCGAGGGCTACTTCGACGCCTTCGCAAAGGTGCGTCAGGTGTGGATTGACGGTGTCCCATTCGAGACGCAGCCGCCGAAACCGCTCGCTGCAAAGGCGCCCGCAAAGCCCGCGGAAGCCAAAGCCGGCGACGCAAAGGACACCAAGGACGCGAAGAAGGCCGACGCGGACAAAAAGAAAACCGAACTCACGCCGCTGCAGAAGCAACGCGTCGCACAACCGCCAAACTCGTCGCGCGGTCCGCTCGCGTCGCCGAAGTCGCTCCTCATCCGCAACGCGACGATCTGGACCTGCGGCCCGCAAGGCACGCTCACGAATGCGTCGCTGCTCATCAGCAGCGGAAAGATTCAGCAGGTCGGCCACTTCAAAGTCGAGTTGTCCGCCGACACGCTCGTGATTGATGCGGCGGGCCGGCATCTCACGCCCGGTCTCATAGATTGCCACAGCCACACGGCGATTCTCGGCGGCGTCAACGAAGGCACCTTGCCCTCCACCGCGATGGTCCGCATCGCCGACGTGGTCAACTCGGAGACGGAGAATTTGTATCAGCAACTCGCGGGCGGCCTCACGATGGCGAACCTCCTGCACGGTTCCGCGAATCCGATTGGCGGACAGAACAGTGTCATCAAGCTGCGCTTCGGCGCAGGACCGGACGCGCTGAAGTTCACCAACGCCCCCGCCGGCATCAAGTTCGCGCTCGGCGAAAACGTGAAGCAATCGAACTGGGGCGACCGGAACACCACGCGCTTCCCGCAGACGCGCATGGGCGTGCCGACGTTTTACGTGAACCGTTTCACCGCCGCGCGCCAGTATCTCGATGCGTGGGCCGAGTATCGCACCAAAGGCGGAGTGCCGCCGCGCACGAACCTAGAGCTGGAGGCGGTTGGCGAGATTCTCAACGGCACGCGGCTGATTCACTGCCACAGCTATCGTGGCGATGAAATCATCGCGTTCCTCCGCGTCTGCGAGAGCTTCAACGTGCGCGTGGCGACGCTCCAGCACGTCCTCGAAGGCTACAAGGTCGCCGACGAAATTGCGAAGCACGGCGCGGGCGGCTCGTGCTTCACCGACTGGTGGGCCTACAAGTTCGAGGTGTGGGACGCGATTCCCTACGCTGGCAGCCTCATGCACGCGCGCGGCGTGAACGTGTCCTTCAACTCCGACTCCTCCGAGCTGGCGCGGCGCATGTATCTCGAAGCCGCGAAGGCCGTGAAATACGGCGGCACCAGCGAGACCGAAGCGCTGAAGTTCGTGACGCTCAACCCGGCGAAGCAGCTCGGGGTGGACAAGTGGGTAGGCTCGCTGGAGCTGGGGAAGGATGCGGACTTTGCCATCTGGTCGCAGTCCCCGCTGGCCTACAGCACCGTCTGCGAGCAGACGTGGATTGAAGGCCGGAAGTATTTCGACCGTGAAGCCGCCGCCAAGCGCGCCGAGTCGCTGGCGAAGGAACGCGCCGACTTGATCGCGAAGGCGAAGAAGATCGCGTCGCTCTCCGGCGGCGGCGGCGAAGGTGCAGCGGCGGCGCAAACGCTCTTCTTCCAACGCGCCTTGGAGAAAGCCCACGAGCTGGGCATCGCCGAATGTTTGGAGTGCAAGCTGAACCGGAAGTCGGAATGAGTGACGACCGATTCGGCGGCATCGCCCGACTCGTGAGCGTGGCGGGCTTGGAGCGGCTGCGCCGGACGCACGTTTGCGGGGTGGGCATCGGCGGCGTCGGCTCGTGGACGGTCGAGGCACTGGCCCGCTCGGGCGTCGGCGCGCTGACGCTCGTGGACCTCGACGAAGTTTGTGTCACCAACATCAACCGCCAGATTCACGCGCTGGACGGCACCGTGGGCCGGGCGAAGGTCGAGGTGATGGCCGAGCGCGTGCGACTCATCAACCCGGAATGCCGGGTAACGCCGGTAGCGGAGTTTTTCACCGAAGCGAACGCGGCGAAGCTGCTTGCCCCTGACTTCAGCTACGTCGTGGATGCGATTGATGCGGTAGCGAACAAGTGCCGGCTGCTGGCGCTGTGCCGCGAGCGGAAGCTGCCCGTGATTGCCTGCGGTGCCGCGGGCGGCCGGCTGGATGCGACCGCCGTGCGCGTGGCCGACTTGGCAGACGTGACCCACGACCGCCTGCTGGCCGAGGTGCGCAAGCGACTGCGGAAAGAGCACGGGTTCCCGCCGACTGGAGAGAGCCTGGGCGTGGCGGCCGTCTTCTCGCCGGAAGCACCGGTCACGCCAGCCCCAGCGGACTGTGCAAACGCGGGCGGTGAACCGGACTCACCGCGCCTGAACTGCGAGTGGGGTTACGGCTCGGCGACGTTCGTGACGGGGACGTTTGGTTTCGCCGCCGCCGGCTGGGTCGTGAAGCAGCTCGCGGCCGGTTGACCGTCAACGAAGGTCAGGCCAAGCTGCGGCATGAGCAAACTTTCCCCCGCGCAAATCAAGGTCGCCCTTGCCTCCATCCCACAGTGGCGTCGCAAGGCGTCCGTCATCTCCTGCACCTACGAGTTTGCGGACTTCGTCGTCGCGATGAAGTTCGTCAACGCCGTCGCGCGCGCGGCGGAAAAGGCGTGGCATCATCCCGACATAGACATCCGCTGGAACAAGGTGACGCTCGCGCTCACGACGCATGATGCAGGCGGTCTCACTGACAAGGACTTCGCGCTCGCGGCGAAGTTCGATGCGCTGGCTGCCAAGTAGCGGGCCCGAACTTCACCGCCCTTGGCAACTCGCCCTCGCGCGTGACACACTGCCCGCACAGTTCATCACCGCCATGCCCCGCGAAACCATCACAGTCGAGCGCTTCTACACGGACCACTCCGCCAAGCTGGACCTCAAGCTGCTCGGCGGAGCCGTGGGCCTCAAGCGCGTCATCCGCGAGCCAACGGTGAACCGCCCCGGCCTCGCGCTGGCGGGGCACACGAAATACTTCGCCCGCCACCGCGTGCAAGTCATGGGTCACGCAGAGGTGACTTATCTTAAGACCCTGCCGCGCGCGGAGCGGCAAAAGCGTTATGAGATGCTTTTCGCCTACAAGCTGCCCTGCGTGGTCTTCTGCCGCGACCTCGTGCCGGATCGCGACTGCCTCCGCGCTGCCGAGGCGAAGGATATTCCCATCCTGCGCTCGTCGCTGATCACTATGAAGTTCATCAACCAGGCCACGCTCGCGTTGGAGCAGCTCTTCGCGCCGCGCGGCAGCGAGATGGGCAGCATGGTGGACATCCACGGCGTGGGCGTGCTCATCCGAGGCGACAGCGGCATCGGCAAGAGCGAGAGCATCCTCGCCCTCATCGAACGTGGTTACAGCCTCGTGTCCGACGACATGACACGCGTGACGTTGGTGGACGGGCGTGAAGTGGTCGGCACCAGCTCCGAGCTAACGCGCAACCACATGGAGATTCGCGGCATCGGCATCGTAAACGTCGCGGCGATGTTCGGCGCCAAGAGCATCCGCGCCGAGAAGCGCATTGACCTCGTGGTCACGCTTAAGGCTTGGGACGAGGTGAAGGACATTGACCGGCTCGGCATGGAGCAAGAGTGCCAGGAAATCCTCGGCATCCGCCTTCCGCATGTGACCATTCCCGTGCGGCCGGGCCGCGATCTCGCTCGGCTCATCGAGGTCGCCGCGCTGCACGTCAAGCTGCGGCGGGCCGGCCACAACCCGGCCAAGGAACTCAACGACCGGCTCATGGCCCAGATGGGAACCAATCCCCGGGGGCTTTGACTTCGGTGGACTCCCGGCTTGTGGCGCGGCGCCTGGTCGGCGAAACCATCCGCATGCAATCACGTCGCCTCGCCTCCCTGGCCTACCTTCTCCTATCTGCCTCCGTTGTCTCCGCCGCAGATTGGTCTCAGTTCCGCGGCCCCGGCGGCTCCGGCGTCAGCGACGCCAAGGGCACGCCGCTCAAGTGGAGCGACACCGACGGACTCGCGTGGAAGACCGACCTGCCCGGCCCGGGCACGTCCAGTCCGATTGTCTTCGGCAACAAAATCTTCCTCACCTGCTACACCGGCGTGGCACCCGGACGCGGCGCGAGTCTCGATGACTTGAAGCGCCACTTGGTCTGCCTCGACCGCGCAACCGGCAAAATCCTTTGGAACACGCCCGTCCCCGCCGACCTCCCCGAACAGGCCGGCATTCGCGAGGACCACGGCTACGCCACCAGCACGCCGGTCGCGGACGCCGAACGCGTGTATGTCTTCTGGGGCAAGTCGGGCGTTTTTGCTTTCGACCACGCGGGCAAGAAACTTTGGAAAACGAAAGTGGGTGACCAGTTGAACGGCTGGGGATCCGCGACTTCGCCCGTGTTGCACAGGGATCTCGTGCTCGTGAATGCCAGCGTCGAGAGCAGTGCGCTCGTTGCCCTCGATAAGAAAACCGGCGCGGAGAAGTGGCGTGCGCGCGGCATCACCGAATCCTGGCACGCGCCGTTGGTCGTCGCGCTCCCCGGCGGCAAGTCCGAGGTCGTCGCCGCGTGCATCAAGCAAGTGTTCGGCTTCGATGCCGACACGGGCGCACCGCTCTGGACCTGCCAGACCGGCATCGGCTGGTATATGTGCCCCACGCCCCTCACCCGCGACGGCATCATCTACGCCATCGGCGGCCGAGGTCCGCAGAACAGCCTCGCCATCCGCGCCGGCGGCCGCGGCGAGGTGAGCGGCAGCCATGTGCTTTGGAAAATCGGAAAAGGCTCGAACGTCCCCTCCCCCGTGCTGCACGATGACCACCTCTACTTCGCCAGCGACTCACTCGCCGTGGCCTACTGCGTCAACGCCAAGTCCGGCGATATTGTCTATGAGGAGCGCCTGAACCAGAGTCTCCAAGGCATCTACGCCTCACCCGTCCTGGCCGACGGCAAACTCTACTACTTCGGCCGCACGGGCCTTGCGGTGGTGGTTGCAGCATCGCCAAAGTTTGAGGTGCTCGGCGAGAACTCGCTGGAGAACCGGCGCGGTTACTTCAACGCCACCCCCGCCTTCGACGGAAGCCGCCTGCTCGTGCGCTCGAACCGCGCGCTCTACGCCATCGGCAAGTAGGCGACCAGAGCGTCAACCGTGGTAGCCTTCTTCACCATGTTCGGTGAGGTCGAGGCCGATGGTTTCAACTTCTTCGCTTACGCGCAGGCCGCCGCAGAGGGCTCCGACGATTTTGGCCAGCACGATAGTGGCGACGACGGACCAGATCAGCACAAAGATGCCAGCTTTGCATTGCTCCAGCCACAGCGTGCTGCCGACCAGCACCTTGATCCGGTCGGCACCAAGATTGGGGTTTGCCGCCGTGGTGGCGAAGACCCCGGCGAAGATGGTGCCCGCAGTGCCGCCCACGGCGTGGACGCCAAAGGTGTCGAGTGAGTCGTCGTATTTGAACCGGGATTTGATGATGTTGCAGGCGAACCAGGTGAGCGCGCCGGCGGCAATACCGATGAGCACGGCGACCCCCGGGGTAACGAATCCGCTGGCCGGGGTGATGGTGGCCAAGCCTGCCACCGCCCCCGAGCAGAAGCCCAACACGGAGGGCTTGCCTCGCAGTGTGTATTCGATGGCCGGCCAGGTGATGCAACCCGCGGCCGCCGAGAGCGTGGTAGTGACAAAGGCGTTGACCGCCACTCCATCCGCCGCGACGGCGCTACCGGCGTTGAAGCCATACCAGCCAGCCCAGAGCATACCGGTGCCAACCATGCAGAGGGCGAGGCTATGCGGGGGCATTGGCTCTTTGCCGTGGCCGAGGCGTTTGCCTAGCACGATGCACAGCGCCAGTGCGCTCCAACCGGAGGTCATGTGCACCACGATGCCGCCGGCAAAATCGATGGCCTTTATCTTCGCGGCATCGTTCCACAAGCCGTTCATCCAGCCGTCAATGCCCCATACCCAGTGAGCGACGGGGAAATACACGGCAAACATCCACAGCACGCTGAAAAGCATGATGGCGGAAAACTTCATGCGCTCGGCAATGGCACCGACGGTCAACGCAGGGGTGATGATGGCGAACATCATCTGATACACCATGAACAGGCTGTGCGGAATCCACGCGGAATAGTCGGGGTTGGGTTCCGTGCCCACGTCCTGGAGAAACGAATGCTGGAAGCCGCCAAGCCAGCCGGAGCCTTTTCCAAACGTAAGGCTGTAACCGCACGCCCACCATAAGAGACCGACCACACCCGCCAGTCCAAGGCATTGCGCCAGCACAGACAGGATGTTCTTTTTTCGCACTAGGCCCCCGTAAAAGAGCGCGAGGCCCGGCAAAGTCATGAACAACACCAGCGCGGCGCTGGTCATCATCCACGCGCTGTGCCCGGGGCCCGGGCCGGCGATCTTGGACTCCGCCTTGCCATCCGTAGCGCGGGTGCCGTTGTTGACGTAGGCCTCCAAGTCACCCACGCGCTGCTCCAGGGTTGGTTCGGGTTTCTTGGCGGCTTCTGCTGCAGCAGCCCCGCGGGAGGTGAACCACAGCATCACGGCAATCAGGCAGGCGGAAAGCAATTTCATGAAAGGAAAGAAAGGCACTGGGGTTGGAGACACGATGCCGGCAATCATACCGCCTGTTCGCCCCGCTCATCAGTGCGGATGCGGATGGCGTCCTCGAGGGTGGACACAAAAATCTTTCCGTCGCCGATCTTGCCCGTCTTGGCAGCCTTGGAAATGGACTCCACCACGGCCTTGGCCTGGGTGTCGGCAACCACCACCTCGATCTTGGTCTTGGGCAGGAAGTCGACGGTGTATTCCGAACCGCGGTAGATTTCCGTGTGGCCCTTCTGGCGACCAAAGCCTTTGACCTCGGTCACGGTCATTCCAGTGACGCCAAGTTCGCGGAGAGCGTCCTTAACTTCCTCAAGCTTGAACGGTTTGATGATAGCTTCAACTTTCTTCATGTGATGCAGGATTGCTGCGCTCGGGCGCAGCGTGTGTGCGATGGGCGCGGAGCGTTGCGCAACCACGATCTAACTGGCAAATCAAAATGATGAAAAAATCGATCCGAACGGTAACTGACCAGCTATCAATACAAAAGGCAAGGTGGACAACCACGAAAGTGCCGCCAATCAACCCCTAACTTGCACTTGGAGACGGCTTATTTCATTCTTGCGGCACTTGCCATGAAAACCTCCTCCCAGAGCACCTCCGCCTCCCCCGTCACCCGCCGCACCTTCCTCCGCACCGGCGCGGTGCTCACCACGGGCGTCGCCGCGCTCTCGCCCGCCGCGCGTGCGCAGACCAATGCCAACAGCAAACTCCGCCTTTACCAAATCGGCGTCGGCGGCATGGGCGGCGCGGACCGCGGCCAATTGAAGGGCCATCCGCAAGTCGAGTGGGCCGGCTTCACCGACGTGGACCAGCGCGAACTGGACCGGATGAAGAAGGAATTTCCCAACGCCTGGAGCTTGAAAGATTACCGCGAAGCCTTCGCCAACAAAGCCGGTGACTTCGACGCGGTGCTGGTCGCCACGCCCGACTTCCACCACGCGCCGATGATGGTCACGGCGCTCAAGCACAAGAAACACCTCTACGGCCAGAAGCCCCTCGTGCATCAGCTTTCGGAACTGAGCATGATGCGCGACGCCCTCGCCGCGCGGCCCGGTCTCGTCACGCAGATGGGCAACCAACGCTCCTGCAACACCGGACGCATGCAGGCCGTGGAAATGCTCCGCAAGAACCAGCTCGGCACGCCCGTCGAGGCCTGGGTCTGGACCGGCAGCGTCGCGCGCGGCACTTACTTCGGCGATCCGTGGGGTGATTACACCCCCGCCAAACCCGTCCCCGACTACCTCGACGGGGAGTTGTGGAACGGCCCGCTCACCAAGGCGCTGCCTTACAGCGAAGACCTCGCGCCGCGCCGCTGGCGTTCCTTCTGGGAAACCGGTGGCGGCCAACTCGCTGACTGGGGCTGCCATCTGCTTGACCTCCTTTACTTCGCCTACGACCTGCCCTCGCCCGAGGCCGTCCTCACGCACACGCCCAAGCCCTCGAACGCCAGCCACACCTCGCACAACCAGAGCACGATCACCTATCCGGGCCGGGGCCAGTTCGCGCGCGAGAAGTTCGTCGTCCACTACAACGACGACGCGCTGCTGCCGTCCTTCGCCGCGCTGGGACTGCCGCCCACCAAGGTCGGCGCGAACCACACGATGGTTGTCTGCACCGAAGGCACGCTGCTGCTCCAAGCCGACGGCAAGATCACCATCTTCCGCAAAGGCGAGGTCGTCGCGAACGAGCCGATGCCCGAGACCACGCCGCACAACCACTGGAAGGACTGGGCCGACAACTGCCTCGGCGCGAAGAAGCACCTCTGGGCACCGCTGACCATCGGCTGGCGCATCACCGAGCCGGCGCTCCTCGCCGCGAAGGCCACGCGCTTCCCCGGTCAGGAACTCCGCTGGGACGGCGCGAACTTCCGCTTCACCAACCACGACCAGGCCAACCAGGAAATCGTCAAGCGCACCTACCGCGAGGGCTTCGCGCCGCCGGCGGTGGCGTGACGCCGTGCCGGCAATTTCCAATCGCCGGCCGCAGTATCCTTCACGACGACCGGTGCTCCGTAGCTCGACATTCCAATGTCGAGTTGCCCGCCGCCACGGGCTTTCCCGCGTTGACCGCATCCGCCCGCTCCGCTTCACTCTCGGCCCGATTGTTTCGCGCATGAAAAACCTGTTCCTCCTCGCCGCGCTGCTGGCCGGCCTTGTTTGCACCGTCACCGCCGCCGACAAAGGCAAGGGCAAGGGCAAGGCCGAACCCAAGGAACC
>JBJTAU010000005.1:0-10723 GCA_046090965.1 Limisphaerales bacterium
GACGGCCAACCGTTGCAGGTGAAGCCATGAGCGCCGACGCCAAATCTTCGTCCTCCCTCGGCCTCGCCGGCCGCATCGCGCGGGCGTTCATTGATTCCAAGCTCACGCCGCTCATCATCGTGACGTCGGTCCTGTTGGGCATCGCTGCCATCGTGATGCTGCCGCGCGAAGAGGAGCCGCAAATCCAGGTGCCGATGATTGATGTGCTGGTGGCCTTGCCCGGCTTCAGCGCGAAGGAGGTCGAGGAGCGCGCCACGCGGCCGATGGAAAAGCTGCTCTGGGAAATCCCCGGCGTGGAATACCTCTACTCGACCTCGCGCCCCGGCGAGTCGCTCGTCATCGTGCGCTTCAAGGTCGGCTCCGACCCGGACACCGCGCTCACGCGGCTCACCGAGAAGCTGCGTGCCAACTTCGACCGCATTCCGCACGGCGTCACCTGGCCGCTCATCAAGCCCAAGTCCATTGACGACGTGCCCATCCTCGCGCTGACGTTCCACAGCGCCCGCTACGACCACCTCACCCTTCGCCGCCTCGCCGCGCAGGTGGACGACGCGGTGAAGCAGGTGCCGCTCGTCGCGGAGACCACGCTCATCGGCGGCGCGCGCCGCGAAGTCCGCGTGCTGCTCGACCCCGCCAAGCTTGCCGCGCGCAATCTCAGCCCCGCCGGCCTCGTGCCGATGCTGCGACAGGCGAACCGCCAGCATCGCTCCGGCGAACTCACGGCGGGCAACCAGGCGGTGGTCATCGAGACCGGCGCGTTCCTGCAAAGCGCGGAGGACGTGGGCAACGTGGTGGTGGGCGTGTTCGGCGGGAAGCCTGTTTACTTGCGCGAAGTCGCCGACGTGGTCGATGGCGCGGAGGAGCCGGTGAACTACGTGTTCTTCGGGAGCGGCTCGGCCCGTGCCGGCGATTTGCCATCGCCAAACGCCCCGGAGCAAACGCCATCTCCGTCGCCGCGCACGTGCTGCACAAGGTCGAGCTGCTCAAGGGCACCGTCATCCCGCGCGACGTGGAGGTGTCCATCACGCGCCACTACGGCCAGACCGCCGCCGAGAAGTCCAACGAACTGCTGCTGCACATGTTTATCGCTGTGGCTGGAGTGTCCGCGCTCATCTGGCTCTCGCTGGGCTGGCGCGAGTCCGGCATCGTGGCCGTGGCCATCCCGGCGACGCTCGCGCTCACGTTGCTGGTCTTCTACCTCTACGGCTTCACGCTGAACCGCATCACGCTCTTCGCGCTCATCTTCAGCATCGGCATCCTCGTGGACGACGCCATCGTCGTGGTCGAGAACATCGTCCGCCATTTCCACTTGGCGCAAAACAAGGGCCGCAACTGGAGCGACATCGCGGTCGAGGCCGTGCGCGAAGTGGGCAACCCGACCATCCTCGCGACGTTCGCGGTCATCGGCGCAGTGCTGCCGATGGCGTTCGTCGGCGGGCTGATGGGGCCTTACATGCGCCCGATTCCGATTGGCGCGAGTGCGGCGATGGGCTGGTCGCTGGCGATTGCGTTCATCGTCACTCCGTGGGCCGCGGTGCGGATGCTGCGGTGGCGCGGCGGTGAGCAGCGACTGCGCGAGCACCATGAAAGTGCGCCGGCGGAGGCGCGGGAAAGTGAGCAGGTGGGAAAGCGGGAAAGAGAGAAGCCAGCGACCGATGCGGACTCCACACTTTCTCACCCGCCCACTTTCACACCTGCAACCGAAGGGACGCCAGAGCCTCCTCACGTCGGCACCTACCACGAAGAAGACGCTTTCACCCGACTTTACCGTCGCATCATGGGACCACTGCTGGCGCATCGCGGCTGGCGGTGGGTTTTCCTCGTCGTCATCACCGGTCTGCTCCTCGCGGCGATGGCGACGGTTGGCGCGGGCTGGGTGAAGGTGAAGATGCTGCCGTTCGACAACAAGTCGGAGTTCCAAATCATCCTGAACATGCCCGAGGGCAGCGCGCTGGAGCGCACCGCGCAGGCCGCGCGCGAAATCGCCGCCGCCGTGCGCGTCGAACCGGAGGTCACGGACTACCAGATTTACGTGGGCACCGCCGCGCCGTTCAACTTCAACGGCCTCGTGCGGTATTACTTCATGCGGCGCGGCGCGAATGTGGCGGACATCCAGGTCAACCTCGCGCCCAAGCACGCGCGCAATGCGCAGAGTCACGATATCGCCAAGCGCGTCCGCCCGCAGGTCTCGGCCATCGCGGAGAAGTTCGGCGCGCGGGTGGCCGTGGCCGAGGTGCCGCCCGGCCCGCCCGTGCTGCAGACGCTCGTCGCCGCAATCTACGGCCCCGACGAGGCGACGCGCCACGCGACCGCCCGACAGGTGCGCGATATCTTCAAGAACACGCCCGGCGTGGTGGACGTGGACTGGTATCTGGAAGCCGACCAGCCGAAGGCACGCTTCGTGATCGACAAGGAAAAGGCCGCGCTGCACGGCATCAGCGCGGAGACCATTTCGCAGACCTTGCGCATCGCAGTGGGCGGCGAGTCCGTGGACCTCATGCACCTCCCGCGCGAGAAGGAAGACGTGAACCTCATGCTGCAACTGCCGCGCTCGGCGCGCACTTCGCCCGAGGAGCTGCTCGCCTTGCGCGTGCGCTCCGGCGACGCCAACGCATTGCCCGAACCGGGCACCGGCGGCGCGGCTCCGCTCGTGCCGTTGCGCGAGCTGGTGAAGGTCGAGCACACCCTCGAGGACAAGAGCATCTACCACAAGAACCTCCTGCCCGTGACCTACGTCATCGGAGACGTCGCGGGGGTCGTGGAAAGCCCGGTGTATGCGATTTTCGAGATGAACAAGAAGCTGGCGAATCTCGGAGCGCCGCTCTCCGAGCCAGCGCGTTCAGCGCCGCAGCCGATCAACGCCGGGTCGGAGACCGGCGCTCCGCGACTGCAAATCCACCACGCCACCATGCCCTTCTCCGACGCGCGGCCCGCGATGAAGTGGGACGGCGAGTGGCACATCACGCTCGAAGTCTTCCGCGACCTCGGCCTCGCCTTCGCGGCGGTGTGCGTGCTGATCTATGTGCTGATGGTCGGCTGGTTCCGCTCGTTCCTCACGCCGCTGATCGTGATGGCGGCGATACCCTTCTCGCTCGTGGGCATCCTGCCGGCGCACGGCGGGCTGGGCGCGTTCTTCACGGCCACCTCGATGATCGGCTTCATGGCCGGCGCGGGCATCGTGGTGCGCAACTCCATCATCCTTGTGGACTTCATCGAGCAGCGGTTGCGCGAGGGAATGCCGCTGGCCGAAGCCGTCGTGGACGCGGGCGCGGTGCGCTTCCGCCCGATGCTGCTGACCGCGATGGCCGTGGTGGTGGGCGCGGCGGTGATCTTGGCTGACCCGATCTTCCAAGGCCTCGCCATCTCGCTGATGGCCGGGGAAATCGCCGCGCTCCTCATCAGCCGCATGGCCGTGCCGGTGCTTTACTACATGGCCAAGCAGCTGCGCGGCTGACCCGCAAGGCGGTTGAATTCGTTCGGCGCTATTTCGCCGCCGGGGCCGGTGCGGAAACCTCACTGGGGTAAACTGTCAGGTCCACGATCTCCCCGGCGTAGAGGCCCATCTCGGCAGGTATCTTCTCAATGATGATGGGCAGGCCCAATTCGACCCGGGACTGGCCGGGCGGCAGGAGCGCACCGCGGATGGGCGCGAGCTGCGGGCTGACTTTGTCAATCGTGGCGTTGTAGGTCTTGTGGGTGCGCGCGCGCGGGCGGATGACCACCTTCATGCCGGGCTTCGGGTCGAACGTCAGCGGCTGCCGCAGGAACGCGATGATGCGGTCGGGACGCGGCGCGGTGATGGTCATGATCGGTTCGCCGGCGGCGACGACTGCGTTGGTGTCACCGGGGTAACGGTGAATTTTGGTGATGACACCCTCGATGGGGGCGGTGAGCGGGATGGGGTTCTTCGGGTCCGCGCCGACCACGCGGGTGACGATCTGTCCGCTGGCGACCTTGGAAAAGATGCGGATGTCCTTGCTGGCCTCTGCGAGCACGCCGGGTTGCGTGCTGGAAACGATGGCCTCAATCGTCTCCGCCTCGCCGAGCAGCGTGGTGGGGCCAAGGCGCTTGTTCCAGAGCACCAGTGCGATGATCGCGACGATGACGAACGCCACGATGGGCGTGTAGGTGTAGTTCAGCTCGCGCAGAAGCACGGGCGATGGCGTCGGAATCTTCGGCTGCTCGTCCATATATCTTAGTTCCCTGCGCCGGCCCAACCGCCGGCAGCCTGTCTGGGACGGGCGGAGTGTAAGGTTGCATTCAGGCGAAGCAAGCCTTCTGGTGTGGCAAGGGGAGATTTTCTACGGGCCCCGCCGAAGCTGATGGGAGCTCCCCAGTCGGCGGTTTGCGCCCGGTGAGCCGGGCTACCCGGCTGGGAAGATTTCCTGCGGGCAACGGATCGTCCTGTCTTGCCTCCGTCGGCGGCGCTCAACCTGCCTGGGGCGAAGCCACTGGAGGGTTTGCGCCGGAGAGCAGTGCCAGCTCTGCCCGGGTCATCTCCTCGATCAACTGGGCGAAGGTGACGGTCGGTTCCCAACTGAGCAGCCGGCGGGCCTTGGCGGGGTTGCCGCAGAGGCGCTGTGGCTCGGCGGGGCGCAGGAGTCGGTTGTCTTTGCGGACGTGCTGTCGCCAGTCGAGGTTCACCGTGGCGAAGGCGGTTTCCAGCACCTCCTGCACGCTGTGCAGCTTGCCGGTGGCGAAGATGTAATCCTCCGCGGTCGCGTGCTGGAGCGAGAGCCACATGCCGCGCACGTAATCCTTGGCGTAGCCCCAGTCGCGTTTGGCGGAGGTGTCGCCGAGCAGCAAGTCCTTCTGCTGGCCGAGCTTGATGGCGGCGGCGGCGCGGCAGATTTTGCGGGTGACGAAGTTCTCACCGCGGCGCGGCGACTCGTGGTTGAACATGATGCCGTTGACCGCGAAGTGGCCGAAGGTCTTCCGGTAGATCGACACCATCTGCGCCGCGAAGGCCTTGGCGCAGCCTAGGGGTTCACCGGGGCGAAGGAGGTGGTTTCGTCCTGCGGCATCTGCGCCGGCTGGCCGAAGATTTCGGAGGACGCGGCATGGAAGAAGCGCGGTTTCTTCCGCATGTCCTGCACCATCTCCAGCAGGCGCAGCGTGCCCATCGCCGTCAGATCGCAGGTGGACTCAGGGATCTCAAAGCTCAGGCCGACGTGGGACTGGCCGGCGAGGTGATACAACTCATCCGGCTCCACCGACACGAGCACGCGCCGCATGGTGGTCGGGTCGTCAAGGTCCGCGTAGTGGAGGAAGAGCCGCTGGCCGTAGATTTTCGGATCGCGATAGAGATGGACCAGGCGCGAACGCTCCAGTGAGCTGGTCCGCCGCACCATGCCGTGAACTTCGTAGCCCTTTTCGAGGAGCAGCTCGGTGAGGAAGGAGCCGTCCTGGCCGGTGATACCGGTGATGAGTGCGCGTGGCATGGCGGGTCGTGGTTAAGCTGTCGCAAGGGCCGACCGCACTGCAGCGGCGCGGCTACTGGGAAACACTCACCTTGCCGGCCAGTTGGTCCTGCAAGGTTTTCAAATCTGCATCCACCATCAACTTCGCCAACTCGGCAAAGGTGACTTTGGGCGCCCAGCCTAATTTTTTCTTCGCCTTGGCCGGGTCGCCGATGAGCAGGTCCACCTCGGCCGGGCGATAGTAACGCGGATCAATCTCGACGTGCTTCTTCCAGTCCAGTCCGGCGTGGCCGAAGGAAACTTCCAGAAACTCTTTCACCGAGTGTGTCTCGCCTGTGGCGATGACGTAGTCATCCGGCTCGGGCTGCTGGAGCATGAGCCACATGGCCTCGACGTATTCCTTCGCAAAGCCCCAGTCGCGCTTGGAGTCGAGGTTGCCGAGGAAGACCTTGTCCTGCTTGCCGAGTTTGATGGCGGCGACGGCGCGGGTGATTTTGCGAGTAACGAAGGTCTCGCCGCGGCGCGGTGACTCGTGGTTGAAGAGGATGCCAGTACTCGCGTGCATCCCGTAGGACTCGCGGTAGTTCACCGTGATCCAGTAGGAATAAACCTTCGCGCAAGCATACGGGCTGCGCGGGTAGAAGGGCGTGGTCTCCGTCTGGGGAACTTCCAGCACCTTGCCATACATCTCCGAGGAGGAGGCCTGGTAGAAGCGCGGCTTGATGCCGACTTCGCGGATGGCCTCAAGCAGCCGGATCGTGCCGGTGCCCACGATGTCCGCGGTGTATTCCGGAGCATCGAAGCTCACGCGCACATGGCTCTGCGCCGCAAGGTTGTAGACTTCATCCGGCTGGATCTTGCCCACGAGCCTTGCGAGGCCGCTGGCGTCGCTCAGGTCGCCGTAGTGGAGGAAGAGTTTGTGCTTGGGCGCGTGCGGGTCCGAGTAGATGTGATCAAGGCGGTGGGTGTTGAAAGTGCTCGCGCGCCGGATGATGCCGTGGACCTCGTAACCCTTGCCCAGCAGCAGTTCCGCGAGATAGGAGCCGTCCTGCCCGGTGACGCCGGTAATCAGCGCTTTCTTGGACATGTTTGGTGCGCGCACGATGGGCCAACGTCGCGCGACGTGGCAAGAATAGAATCCGCCGCGCAGTCAAATCCGCCAACGCTCACCCAACCCCAACACGCGGGCACAATGCCCTGAGCTCGCATCCGTCACAGTCCGGCTTGCGCGCCGCACAGCGCCGCCGCCCGTGCCAGATGAGCCAGTGACTCAACATGGCCCACTGCTCCTGCGGAACCAACTTCACCAACGCCGGTTCGATTTTCTCCGGCGAACTTTCGCGCGTCAACCCGAGCCGCTGCGCGAGCCGCGCAACGTGTGTGTCCACGACCACGCCGACGTTGAGGCCGAAGGCATTGCCCAAAACCACGTTCGCCGTCTTGCGCCCGACGCCATCGAGCGCGGTGAGTTCCGCCATCGTGCGTGGCACCTCGCCGCCGTGGCGCTTACGCAGCGCGCGGCAGCAGGACTGGATGTTCTTCGCCTTGTTGCGATACAGCCCGATGCGCCGGATGTCCGCCGCGAACTGTTCCGGCGACGCGTCTGCGAAATCGTCCACGGTGCGATACTTCGGGAACAACTCCGCCGTCACGAGGTTCACCTGCTTGTCCGTGCATTGCGCGGAGAGAATGGTGGCGATGAGCAGCTCCAGCGGGTTCGTGTAGTTCAGCTCGCAGTGCGCGTCGGGATATGTTTGCGCAAGGGCTACGAGTAATTCCGCCGTGCGGGCTCGCTTTGTGACGAATGATTCACGTGACATGAAACAGTGGCGAAGCGTAGGGTCCGACTCGCCTTCGTCAATGCCGCCTCGCCGGCGAAAACTTTTCTGGTCTTGCGTTTCAGCTCTGCTCGCCGCCGTCTTCACCTTCGCGCTGGCCGGCTGCGTGACTTACGAGCCCAAGCCGCTCGTGCTCGCCGAGACCGCAGCGGCGTTTGAAAAACGTTCGCTCGGCTCACCCGAGCTGCGCGCATTTATCGAAAAGCAACTCGGTGAAGAGTTGAAAACCTGGCCGCCCCATGTAGCTCCGCCGGGCTGGACGCTGCCGATGCTCACGCTCGCTGCGTATTACTATCATCCATCGCTGGCCGTTGCGCGCGCGAATTGGACCGAGGCCGAAGCCGCCGTCGTCACGGCGGGCGGGCGGCCCAATCCTACGGTCACGCTTTCGCCGAGCTACAACTTCAACGCCGCCTCCGGCGTCACGCCGTGGGTGCCGGGCTTCGCATTCGACTTGCCACTCGAAACGATGGGCAAACGCGGCTTGCGCGTGTTGCGCGCGCAGCAGTCCGCCGAGGCTGCGCGCTGGCAGCTCGTCGGCACCGCGTGGCAGGTGCGCGCGGGCGTGCGCGATGCGCTGTTGAATTACAACGACACGGCGAAGCGCTACCAGTTGCTTTCGACGCAGCACCAGTTGCAGGAGCAGTGGATGCAGCGTTTGCAGGAGCGCGCGGGCGCCGGGGCGATTTCGCGCGCGGAACTTCTGCCCACGCGCATCGCGTTGGAGAAACTTCGTCTCGAACTCACGGAGATGAATCGCGGGCAGATGCAGCTCAAATGCCAAGGCATTTACGAGGTCCACCAAGTCATTTACGACCCGCGCCAAGTCATTTACGAGGGGCAAAAAGGCATTTACAACCCCCACCAAGTCATTTACCGAGGGCAAAAAGTCATTTACCGTTCAGTGTTTTTGGGGTGTTTATGAAGATTTTCGGTTTTGAGGGCGAAAATGGTCAAAAATCTACAGGGGAGCGCGGCTTTCAAGCCGCAGAGAGCGGTGCGTTCACCTCACGGCAGGGAGATGTAGTCCGGCCCCTCTGTCTCAGCGGCGCTTTGCTGTCCGGCGGGCGGTCGGTTTTTCCAGCGCCTTGGCTTGGGCAAAGAGGCTGTCCACAGTCTTGCCATTGAAGAGCCGCCGCCGTTCCTCGGTGTAGTCGCCACTTCCCACGCGCCAGAGCATCATCAGCCGCGCAACCTTGGAGGGAGGAAGATGCTTGAAGAGCAATTCCCTGGCTTCCTGCATCGTGGCTTGGTCGTCTATGGTGGCAATGCTCATGGCAATTCCTTCAGGTAGGTTAGTGCGAAGTCCGGTGGCGTCCACGCTGTTGTCGAGGTAAAGCCTCACGGCAGGGAGAAGTAATCCGCCGCCTGGTAGCGGCCGTCGGCGAGCTTGGCGATTTGCATGAGGACGTCGTTGACGAGCGTGCTGGCACCGAAGCGGAAGAGGTCGGGGGTGAGCCAGTCGTCGCCGAGGGTTTCCTTGACCATGACGAGGTAGGCGAGGGCTTGCTTGCTGGTGCGGATGCCGCCGGCGGGCTTCATGCCGATGCGCACGCCGGTGGCGAAGAAGTGGTCGCGGATGGCTTCGAGCATGACGAGGGTGACGGGCATTGTGGCGGCGGGCGTGACTTTGCCTGTGCTGGTCTTGATGAAGTCCGCGCCGGCATCCATCGCGATCTGGCTGGCGAGCCGGACGTTGTCGTAGGTGACGAGTTCGCCGGTCTCGAAGATTACTTTCAGGTGCGCGGGGCCGCAGGCTTCTTTCGTGGCGGCGATTTCGTCGGCGACCTTCGCGTGGTCGCCGCTGAGGAAGGCGCAGCGGTCAATGACCATGTCAATTTCATCCGCGCCATCGGCCACGGCGCGGCGGACTTCAGCGAGCTTCGTGGGCAAGGGATAGTGTCCGCTGGGTCACCCGGTGGACACGGCCGCGACGTGCACCGGTGAGTCCGCGCCGAGGAACTTGCGCGCGTGCCTCACCATGTTTGGATAGACGCAGACGGCGGCGCAGGGCGGCACGTCGAAGCGCGGCTCGGCGGGGGCGAGGGCTTTGCGGCAGAGGAAGGCGACTTTGCCGGGGGTGTCTTTTCCCTCCAAGGTTGTGAGGTCCATCATGCTCACGGCGAGCTTGAGGCCAGCGAGCTTGGCGCTGGTCTTGATGCTGCGTTTGCCGAAGCTCGCGGCGCGCTCCTCGGCCATGATCTGGTCCACGGTCGGAACCGTCGGAATTCGGAACGCGGAACGCGGAATGCGGAATGGGGCTGCGAGCGCTTTCATGGCCGCAGATTAGCGAAGATGCGGAACCCGCTCCAAGCTCCAATTCCCCGCCCCGGACCGCAGCGGCCTTTCGATCTGAAGCCCACATTTGAGGCTTGGAACTCGGCCCGTTCAGCCTATTTCTTGGTTGCTTTCACCGGCTTGAAAAACAAACTATCCGCTCATGGCGAGCGCCAACATCAAGTCCCTCCAACTCAAAGCTCAACAGGGCGACGCGCACGCTCAATACTAGCTTGGCCACCTCTACACGCGCGGGGAAGGCGTGCCGCTGGATTACTCGCTCGCCGCTGATTATCTGGAGAAGGCCACGCGCCGCGGCCACGCCGACGCGCAATTTCTTTTGGGCGCGCTTTACCAGCAGGGCAAGGGGGTCGCAGCAGATTACGAGAAGGCGGTCGGACTTTATCGCAAGGCCGCCGAGCAAGGCAACACGCTCGCGCAGTTCAACCTCGCCTACTGCTACGAAATCGGCGAGGGCGTAGAGAAAAATCCCGTCGAGGCGCTGGTGTGGTATCGCAAGGCTGCCGATTCCGGCGACGAGGATGCGCGTCAGGCCATCATCGAGCTGGAGAAGACCCTGCAGAAAGGACAACGTGGCGAGCCGAGTCCCTTCACCCAAGCCCCACGCGAACCGGTGGAGGAACCCGCGCCGGCGCTCCCGCCCGAGCCCGCCGCGCCGGGTTCTTTTTCGCTGCCCACCCCGGAGCCGGTGGCGCCGCCCGCGCCGACCTACGCCGCCAGCACGTCGCCCGCTGCGGATGATCCGCAGGCCAAGATGGTCGCGGACGCCGAGCGCGGCGACGCCAACGCGCAGTTCGACCTCGGCATTGCCTACGTCAACGGCATCATGGGCCAGCCGAACTACGAGACTGCGGTCAAGTGGATCCGCCGCGCCGCCGAGCAGGGCCTGCCCGAGGCGCAGTTTGCGCTGGGTGCGCACTACCATCGCGGCGAGGGCGTCGCGCAGGATTACACGCAGGCCATGGAGTGGTATCGGCAGGCTGCACTGCAGGGCAACGCCGCCGCGCAGTTCAACCTCGGCTACTGCTACGAGATCGGCGAAGGCGTGCCTAAGAACAAGGACGAGGCCGTGGCTTGGTATCGCCGGGCCGCCGCGCAAGGTGACCCCGAAGCGAAGGCCGCGTTGCAGGGCTTGACGAAAGGCGAGTCAGAGGCGGACACCGAGAC
>JBJTAU010000006.1:0-3299 GCA_046090965.1 Limisphaerales bacterium
GTCCGACTGGCTGAGGCGGGGCGACTTGGCGTCCGTGCCAGACAGGCGGAATCGTCCGAGTGTGTAGCCCTTGTCCTCGCCGCCGTTGAATTGCTGCGTCAGCTTCACGGTGAGGATGACGTTGGCGGTGTTCGTGAGCGGCGTCTTCAGCTCGTAGGTGGCCCAGTGCGTCGCGCCGCCATTGGGCGAGACGGCCCAGCCCTGCTGGCGGTTGTTGCTCCCGTCAATGGACTTGGCCACCTCGAAGTTCACCTGGATTAAGTCGTCGAGAGCCTTCTGCAACTCAACCTTCTTCGCCTCCGCCGGCTTGTCCTTGGGCGCGACGCTCAAGGTGACTTCGTTCAGCACGAAGTTGCCATCCGGCGCGCGGCCGGGGCCGTTCTTCGGGCAGCGCTTGTCCGTGAGCGCCACGAGACGCAGCGCGTTCAGCTCCTTCAAGTCCGTCTCGATGGTGAAGGTGTATTCGCCGCGAACGGCTTTGCCGGCGGTCACGACCACGGATTTGTCGGGCTCCTGCGCAAGCTTCAGGTCGCCGGTGGACTTCAGGTTCTTCGTGGTGAACGCGCTCCACTGCGTCTTCAAGTCCTGCTTCTTCTCGAACTCCGCAAGCCGCTTGGGAAAGTCCTGCTCGTTGAAGCGCTTCAGCTCGGCCTCGGCCTTCTCAGTGCGCTCCTTCTGCTCCGCGTCGAGCTTGGCCTCACGCGGGGCGATCTCCTTCTCGTAGCCGGACAGCTCGACCTTTGCGTCGGACAGATCCTTCGCCCGCGTTTCCTCGCGCTTCTTCTGGATCGCCGGGAAAACCTTCTCGTAGTCGGCAAGCGAGACTCCAACGGTCGCGTGGTCGGACTTCATCGTGGCCCAGCTCTTCAGGGTGGTCTCGATCTCCCCGCTCTTGGCGGGTCGGTTCATGATGCGTAGGAACAGCTCGTTGACGAGCTGACGGTCGTCGGTGATTTCCTTGACCAGCTTCGCGATCGCGTTGTCCGGTGCGCTCACGGCGTCGCCCACGGTCGCGCCGGAGATGAGGGCCATGATGGGGCCGAGCTGGATGTCGCTGCTGCGCTCGCACTCGCAGGCGGATTCGCGGACGGGCTTGCCCATCGTGGCGAAGAAGCCGTCGGGCAGCTTGAAGCCCGTGTCTGCGAGCTGCGCGGCGCGCGTGCCGGCGGGGACGCCCGGGATGTTCGACTTCGCGCCGGTGACTTTGTAGATCGTGTCGAAGAGCACCTCGGCGGGCAGGCGGCGCGCAGTGGCGTGCGAGAAATTGATCTTGTCGTCCGAGTTCCACTGGTGCGATGCGACCGAGAGCTGGTAGGTGCGGGACTTGGCGATGAGCTTCATCAGCTTCTGCGTGTTGAAGCCGCTGTCCACGAATTCCCTGGTCAGGTAGTCGAGCAGTTCCGGGTTGCTCGGCGGGTTGCCGGCGCGGATGTCGTCCAGCGGCTCGATGACGCCGACGCCGGTGAGGTAACCCCAGATGCGGTTGGCGAAGCTGGAGGCGAAGTAGCGGTTGTCCTTCGCGGTGATCCACATGGCCAGCTCATCGCGACGGGAAAGTTTCTTCTTCTCGGCGGCGGGCTTGCCGTCCTCGCCGCAGGTCGCGGGATACGGGAACTGCGGCGGCGTTTCCTTGCCCGTGCGCTCGTGCTTCACCTCGCCGGTGCCGAGGTCCTCGATTATCTCATACATCGGCTTGCCGCCTTCGACCGCTGTGCCGCCAAGCAGTTTGTCGCCGCTGGACGGGTCCTTCTTGAGCCCGACGCGCGCAAACCACGCGGAGGTCTGGTAATACTGGTCCTGCGTCCAGCGCTCGAAGGGATGGTCGTGGCACTTGTTGCAGTTGAATCGCACGGCGAGGAACAGGTGGGTGGTGTTCTCCATCGTGTCCTCGGGCTTGCGCAGAATCTTGTAGTAGCTCGCCGGCGGGTTGTCCTTGTTCGAGCCGCTGGCGGTGATGATTTTGCGCGCGAACTGGTCGTGCGGTGTGTTGTCGGCGACTTCTTTGCGAATCCAGTCGCGGAACGCCTTTGCGCCCTCCGCGCCGAGGAACTTGCTGTTCACCTGAAGCAGGTCGGCCCACTTGTTCGCCCAGTGCTCCACGAAGTCGTCGTTGCCCACGAGCCGGTCCACGAGCGCGTCGCGCTTCTCGCGCGTGGGGCGTTTGTCGGCGAGGAAACTCTTCACGTCCTCCACGCTCGGCGGCACGCCGGTGAGGTCGAGATAAACGCGGCGGATGAACTCGTCGTCGGTGCACAGCGCGCTGGGCAGAATCTTCATGCGCTGCCATTTCGCGGCGCTGAACTCATCAATCTTGTTCCACTTCTCCGGCTCGGCCCACGCGAAGCCGCTGCGGTCGCCCATCACCGTCACGGTCGTCGCGGCGTAAGCGCCCTCGAAGCGCGCGAGCATCGGCGCTTCGCCGCGGCGCAGCGTGGTCACGACGTTCGCGCTGTCGGTCTTGGCCACGTCCTGGTTGCCGGTCTCGACGAACGCGAGCGTGGTCACGTCCCGCGTGGAGCCGTCGGCGTAGGTCGCGATGACGCGCATCTGTTGGCGGGCACCGACGCGTTGCACAACGGGGTTTTGTGGGGACAGCTCAATCTTCGCCACGCGCGTGGACTGGGTGTTGAGCTTCGCGCCCGCGCCAATCCACTCGCGCACAACGCGGTAGTTCAAATCGCCGGGCTGGAAGACCTGCTGGCCTTGATGCGGCACGCCAGCGGTGGCTTTGAGCAACATGAGCGAATCGTCCGGCGACGCCACGTTCGCGCGGCGGCTGGCCAATTCGTCGGTGAACGCGCGCACATCGAACTCCGCGTCGTAGCCGCGCAGCGACAGCTTAAAACCGTTCTTGCCGTCCTTCGCGCCGTGGCAGGTGCCTTGGTTGCAACCGGCCTTCGTCAGCACCGGGTTCACGTCGCGGATGAAGTCGGTGTCGAGCGCCTTGCCGATGCCGGAAACTTTGACGGGGACAGCAACGGATTTGCCGGCGAGCGATGCCTTCACCGTGACGGAGCCGTTGGCCTGCGGACGCACGACGCCGGCGGCACTCACGCTCGCGGCCAAGAAGTTTGAAGCCCCGACCGCACCCGCCGCGAAGACCGACGGTGAGGTGGAGTCGCTCCCGAAGGACGCGAAGGTCATCGCACTCGAAGTCGAGCCGAAGGAAGTCGCGCTCAGCAAATGGACCGACAGCGCGCAAATCATCGTGACCGCGCGGCTCGCAAACGGCGAAGCGCTCGACGTGACGCGGTTGGCGAAACTCGAACTGAGCGGCTTCAGCAAGAGCGCCGCGAGCG
>JBJTAU010000007.1:0-5004 GCA_046090965.1 Limisphaerales bacterium
GGCCTTGGAAGGTGTAGCCGGAGGCCACCGTCTCGAAAACCTTCGCATCGTCGGGGATATCCTTGCGCCCATCAGCGGTCTGATGCTGTCCGGGCTCGAATGCGTCGCCGGCCGCCGGCGCGAACGCGACCAGACCAATACGCCGAGCGGCGTCCCGACAGGCGTTCTGGAAGTGCGCAAGCTGCTCGATGAGGTTCGGCTGGCCGGAATGCTTCGCCGCGCGGTGCAGCGCGTAGACGTGGTCCAGCACGCGCACAAGCACCTGGAGCCAGTCGTTCTCGGCGCGCTTGAGCTTCTCGACTTCTAGCCGCAGCGTGGCCTTCTCGGAGTCGTTCGCCTTCTTCATGAAGTCGGCAAAGCGCAGCGCCTCGGCGGACATTTCCTCGGACACCTGCTTCGCGGACTCGATGGCCTTGGCGTTGTGCTCCTGGACGTTCTGCCACTGGGCGGTGGCGATGGTGATCTGGTTGGCGACCTTGTCCAAATTCTGAATCTGGTTCGCAGCCGACTGTAGCTTGTCCAACTCACCGAGCTTCGTTGCGTTCAGGGCGTCCGTGTAGAAGGGAAGAATCGCCACCCACGCCGCGCTCCCGACCGCCACCAGCGCCAGCACGCCGATCCAGATGTTGATGGGGTGCTCGCTCTTCTCGACGACCCACCAGGCGAAGTAGTCCAAAGCCGCCGCGCAAGCCAGGCACACGACGAGCGAAAGGGACGGCCAGCGGGACAGGCGGGTTTCCGGTCGGTCACTCATGGTGGCGGAGGGTAGGGCGAACCCGTAAAGTTCAAAGTGCAAAGTTCTCCCGTGCGCGGGCGACGAGGCAGCCATCTCCGCGCTTGTGCGGTCCTGCCAGACGCATAGCTTTTCTCCGCGTGATGACCATCTTGCTGGCCGAAGACGAGCCGCAGACCGCCCAACTGATTGAGTTCAAGCTCAAGCAGGCGGGCTTCAAGGTCGTCCATGCCACCGACGGTGAGAAAGCCCTCGCGCTCGTCGGCCCAACGCAACCCGCGCTCGTCCTGCTCGACGGCCTGATGCCCGTGATGGACGGCTTCGAGGTGCTGCGCCGCCTCAAGGAAGAGCCCCGCACTCGGCCCATTCCCGTCATCATGCTCACCGCTCGCGCGCGCGACAAAGACGTTGTCACCGGCCTCGAACTCGGCGCGGCGGACTACATGGTCAAGCCCTTCAGCCCATCCGAACTCGTTGCCCGCGTCCGCAAAGTGCTCGGTCCGGCGGCGGGGAAGGAAGCGGGCGAACCGTCCAGGACGGCACCGTAACAGGAGCAGGTTTACGAATAGGATTAAGAGCAAGATTAGGAACCGCGCCGGCATTTCTTGCTCTTAATCCTATTCGTAATCTTACTCTCCCCGCCCATGACCATCTGGGACCTCCACGTCCACCTCTCCGGTGTCTCCGGCGCGACGCCCGCCGAGCGCATGACGCAACTCATCGCCATTGCCGACCGCATGGGCATTGAGCGGCTGTGCGTTTACATGGGCATCCCGTGGTCGCGCGACCCGAAGCCCGAGACCTTCCGCAAGGAAAACGACCAGGTGCTCGAAGCCCTCGCCAAGTTCCCCGACCGCACGTTCGGCTTCGTTTATCTCAACCCCAAGCACGTCGAGGAAAGCCTCGCCGAGTTGGACCGCTGCGTCGCGCGCGGCCCGATGGTGGGCGTGAAACTCTGGGTCGCGAAGGAATGCCGCGCCGCCGAACTCGACCCCATCATCCGGCGTGCCGGTGAATTGCAAGCCGTCATCTTTCAGCACACCTGGCTCAAGGTCGCCGGCAACGACCCCGGCGAGTCCACGCCCTTCGACCTCGCGGAACTCGCCGCGCGACATCCGCGCACGCCCATCATCTGCGGTCACACCGGTGGCGATTGGGAGCGTGGCATCCGTGCCATCCGCGCGAGCAAGAATCTTTACGCCGACCTCGCCGGCTCCGACCCCGTCGCGGGCTACACCGAGATGGCCGTGCGCGAACTCGGTGCGGAGCGCGTCATTTACGGCAGCGACGCCGGCGGCCGCAGCTTCGCCTCGCAGCTAGGCAAAGTCTTCGGCGCGCAAATCCCCGACGCGGCGAAGCAACTCATCCTCAGCGGCAATCTGAAACGGCTGATGACGCCCATTCTCAAGCGGAAAGGCATCAAGGCATGAACCCCAACCTCCGTAGGTGACGACGTGAGGAGTCTCCATCTGAAATTCGGAACGCGGAACGCGGAATGCGGAATGGAAGCCAGAGACTCCTCACGTCATCTCCTCCAATGGCGGTGGCTGCATCTTCGCGGCGCGACTTTCTCAAGGCATCCCTTGCCGCTGCCGTTTTAACTTCGCCGACGCTTCACGCCGCCGCAGCGGAATCACCGGCCGCCCGCATTGACACCAACCTCACCCTCGCGCGCTGGCCGTTCCGCCGCTGCCCGCGGGACGAGACGCCTGCGCTCGTCGCCAAGCTCCGCGAGCACGGCGTGACGCAAGCATGGGCGGGCACCTTCGACGGCCTGCTGCACAAAGACCTCGCCAGCGCGAACGCCCGGCTCGCCGCCGAGTGCCGCACGCACGCCGGCTTGCTCGTGCCCTTCGGCTCGGTGAATCCAAAGATGCCCGACTGGGAAGAAGAGGTGCGCCGCTGCGCCGAGGTCCACCGGATGCCCGGCCTCCGCCTGCACCCGAACTACCACGGCTACAAGCTGGACGACCCCGCGTTCGCCCGCCTGCTCGGGCTCGCCGCCGAGAAGAAGCTCCTCGTCCAGCTCGCGGTCATCATGGAGGACGAGCGCACGCTGCATCCGCTCGTCCAAGTTCCGCCCGTGGACACCGCGCCACTCGCCGACCTGCTCAAGAAAACTCCCGGCCTCCGCCTGCAACTGCTCAACGCCTTCCGCACCTTGCGCGGCGAGCCCCTGCTCCGTCTCGCCGCCGCCGGCGCGCACTTGGAAATCGCCACGCTCGAAGGCGTCGCTGGCGTGGCGAACCTCGTGGCACAAATCCCAGCCGAACGCCTCTGCTTCGGTTCGCACGCACCGCTGTTCTACTTCGAGAGTGCCGCGCTGAAGTTAAAGGAGTCCATTCTCACCCCCGATCAGGACCGCGCCATCCGCAGCGGCAACGCGCAACGGCTCCGCGCCTGACGTAGCTCGACCTTGGAGTGTGGAGCGGGGCAATTCCCGACTGGGACAAACCAATTTCCGGCAAGGCTCGCTCTCCGCTGGCGCGTCGGTCTTCCACGACTCGAAATGCCCGCGTTGCACCAACTCTTCCGTTCACTGACGGGAACCTTCCTTCTGGTTCTCGGCTGGCTCACGCCCGCCACTGGCGCGGAGCAGGCAAAGCCGGTTCCACTCACCGAACTGCGCGCCGCGGTCGCCAAGGCGCTGCCGCTGCTGGAGCGCAGTTCGGCCTTCGCCTTGCAGGAGCGCGCGTGCTTCACATGTCACCACGGCGCGCATGCGTCGCTTGTGCTCCATGACGCGTGGGCGCGTGGCTTCCGCATCGACACAGGCAACTTCGAGGACCAACTGGCCCGCGCGTATCTGGGCCTGATCGAAGACCGGCCACGCTTCAAGGACGGCTGGTCCATCGCCGGCACGGCGGACGGCCCGGGCACGGCGCTTTGGATGCTGGAAGACGCCGGCTGGAAGCCCGACGCCACCACGGCGGCGGCGGCGGAATTCTTCCTCGACCAGAACAAGAACCTCGACCACTGGGTGCCGCCGATGAAACGCCCACCGACGGTCGGAAGCGAATTCACCACCACCTACCTTGTGCTGCGCGGGCTGCGGAGCCAAAGCCCGCCGGCGCTGGCCACGCGCACCCGCATCCGCACCACCGCCGCCGCGCAGGGGCTGCTGACCGCGCCCGCGCGCAACACCGAGGACAGCGTGCATCTCCTCCGCGCGTTGCACCTGCGGGACGTGGACGAGGTGGCGTTCAAGCAAGCAGCCACCGAACTGCTCGCCGTGCAGGCGGAGGACGGCGGCTGGCCGCAGAAGCCCGACACCGCCAGCGACGCCTCCGCCACCGGCACCACCCTCGCAGCGCTCCACGACACCGGCGCGCTCAAAGTGAAGGATCCCGCCTTCCAGCGCGGCCTGCGCTACCTGCTCGGCGCGCAGGCCACCGACGGCTCGTGGCACGTCCGCAAGCGCACGCACGACGTGCAGCCGTTCTTCGACAGCAACTTCCCGCACGGCGTGGACCAGTTCATCTCCATCTCCGCGACGAGTTGGGCCACCTATGCGCTCCTGCGCGCGCTGCCGACGACGGAGCGAAAGCCTTACCTCGTCACCCACCCGCAAGCCGTTGCCCGCGTGCTCGCCAGAGGCGGAACGGCATTCCACCGAACCACCGGCGAAAGCAGAAGGCTCCAAGTAAGCAGGGGTCGCGCTCCGCCAAGCCCGTGCTGACGACTGGAAGTCGCCGGCACGTCAGCCCGACCGCCGCGCCCAACGGAGCTTGGCCGGTGATGAACGCGGGTTGTCGCGGCGCTCCTCCGGCGTGGGGCGGATGACTTCGCGGGCGATCTCCGCGTAAACGCCGTCGCGCAGGCCCGCCTCGAACGCCTACTTCACGCGACGGTCTTCACCGGAGTGGAAGGTGAGGATCGCCGCGCGCCCGCCGGGGTTCAGGCACGCGGGCAAATGCCGCAGCAGCGCATCCAGCGCACCAAACTCAGCGTTCACCGCGATGCGCAAAGCCTGGAAGACGCAGCGCACCGTGAGGTCGGTGTCGTCCTTGTTCAGTCGCGGTAACGCGGCGCGGATGGCGTCCGCGAGTTCGCGTGTGGTGGTGAAGGCACGGCCCGCAAGCGCGGCGGCCAGTTCGTTCGCGCGCGGCTCGTCGGCGTTGGCTTGGAGAATGTCCGCGAGCTGGTTTACAGCCAGCGTCGCGAGAAAAGCCGACGCCGGCTGACCGCGCTGCGGGTTCATCCGCGTGTCCAGTGGCCCAGCGCCCTTGGTGGAGAAGCCGCGCGCGCCCGACCGGGCCGCCGCGCTTGCG
>JBJTAU010000008.1:0-4370 GCA_046090965.1 Limisphaerales bacterium
TCGCCCCTCGCCGTGGGCCGGCGTGGCTGGCGTGTTGTATCGAGTGCTGTAGTTTGGCGCCGAACTGTAACTTATGTCATTCAGCCGCGGCACGAGAGTCATGGTCGTCGTGCCGCTTCCGGAGGAACAGCCATGAACCCACTCAAAATCCTGATCGCCGACGACCACGACATCGTGCGGACCGGCATGAAATCCCTGATGGAAGACCAACCCGGCTGGCAGGTCGTGGCCGAGGCCGGCACCGGCCGCCAGGCCGTGGACAAGGCCAAGGCCACCGCGCCTGACGTGTGTGTGCTCGACGTGACGATGCCTGAGTTGAACGGCCTCGAAGCCGCGCGCCAGATCAAGAAACTCCTGCCCAACGTGGAAATCCTCATCCTCACCGTGCACGAGTCCGAACAGGTCGCCGCCGAAGTGTTGAAGGTCGGCGCGCGTGGCTACATCCTCAAGTCGGACGCCGGGCGCGAACTGGTCGCCGCCGTGAAAGCCGTCGCCGCGCACAAGAACTACTTCACCTCGCGCATCGCGCAGATGGTTTCCGACAGCACGCTCAAGGAAGGCGCGCAGGCCATCGAGGCCGAGGACATCGGCAGCCGCCTGACGCCCCGCGAGAAGGAAATCGTGCAACTCCTCGCCGAGGGCAAGAGCAACAAGGAAGCCGCCAGCGCCTTGAACATCAGCGTGAAGACCGTCGAGACGCACCGCACGAACATCATGCGCAAGCTGCGCTTCCACTCCGTCGGCGAACTTGTGCGCTACGCAGTGCGGAACAACATCGTGGCGGCGTAGTCGCGACTACCCTCCGATTTGCGCCTGGTAAGCCTCCGGGGTAAGCAGCGCACCGGCTTCCGCCGCGTTCGCCAGCTTAAGCTTGAAGAACCACCCCTTGCCGTAGGGTTCGCCATTCACCAGACCGGGATCGTCGGTCACGGCTTTGTTGATCTCGATGACTTCGCCGCTGGCGGGCGCGTAGATGTCGCTGGCGGTCTTCACGGATTCGACCACCGCGCACGCCTCGCCCGCTTTCAGTGTGCGCCCCACCGCAGGCAACTCGACGAACACAATGTCCGTCAGCTCGTGCTGCGCGTGGTCGGTGATGCCCACGGTCGCCACGTCGCCGGCGACGCGCAGCCACTCGTGGCTCTTGGCGAATTTCAAATCAGCGGGAATTTGCGTGCTCATGTCGAGAGGAGTCTGGGTTCAGGCCGAAGGCTTGTAAATTTTCTTTTGCGGCGCGCTGGAACGAATCAGTTTGACCGAGAGTAGAGGATCCACCGCCTGTTGCGGCGAGCGGCTTGCGCTAAAGAGTTCCGACCTTGGTGGTGCCGAAACTCGGCGGCAAGTTGCCGGCGAACCGGCCGGCTGGCGTTCCGCTCGGAGTCCGCAGCATAGTTCAGAGCAGGAACGGCAGGCTCACGAGGTTGACGTAAAGCGCCGCGAGCAGGTCATCCACCGTCACGCCCCAGCCGCCGGGGAGCGACTCGCTTTGGCGCACGGGCCATGGCTTCCAGATGTCGAAGAGGCGGAACGCGGCGAAGATGGCCAACACGCCAAGCCAGTGGTTCTCACTGAAGAAGTAACTGACCTCCGGCATCTGCCCGGTCGCGCGGAACACGCTCCACACCCACGCGCTGAAGCAGAGCGGCACGGCGATGATTTCGTCCAGCACGACGGACGGTGGGTCTTGTCTTCGCAGCGCGAGTTCGGCTTCGCCACAAATCCATGCGCAGATGGGAATGCTGGCCAAGATTCCCGCGAGGAGAACCGAGAACGAATGCGTCGCGACGAGCGCGGCGAACCAGCCCAAGCCCAGCAACGTGCCCCAAGTGCCCGGCGCGGGCTTGAGTCGTCCGATGCCGAAGCCTTGCGCGAACCACACGATGAGCGATTTGTCCGACGCTGGCTCCGGCGGCGGATCGGTCTCGGCGGTTTGGTTCGTGTGTGTGTGCGCGTCGGCGACGGGGCGGAGTTCAGCAGGCGTGTAAACATCGCCGAGTGAGCCTTGTGCGTCGCGGCTGGCCTGCGGGAATTCGTTTACACCTCGCATTAACCCGCGCAGGAATGGCCGGATTTTGTTGTAGCCCACCAACACCAACAAGACCGTGGCTATGAGGAGTATTTCAACTCCGGACAGTCCGATGAAAGCCAGCACCAGTGAGCCAACCTCGTTCACATATCCTCCAGGTAAATCTGCCGGTTCTTCCACAGGTATAGCGCGCCGGAGGTGAAGGTCAGGATGACCGTGACCCAGAGCGCAATCGCGGGGAACCACGGCATGAGCTGGCCGAACATGTCCCGCAGCCAGGGCACCCATTCCATATGTGCGTCCATCACCAGCAGCGCGATGATCGCGACGATCTGCGAGATGGTCTTGTGCTTCCCGTAGCGCTCAGCGGCCATCGTCACGCCCTTCGAGGACGCCAGCAGGCGCAGGCCGGTGATGGCCAGTTCGCGTGCAACGATAACCACCACCATCCAGGCTTCGACGCTCACGGCGGGCAACGCGCCGGTGTCAGGGTTGAACTTGCTGCGTTCCACCAGCGCGATGAAGGCCGAGCAGGTGAGAATCTTGTCCGCCAGCGGGTCCATCAGGATGCCGAAGCTGGTGATGAGCTTGCGCTCGCGGGCGATCTTCCCGTCGAAGTAGTCCGTCAGCCCGGCGATGCTGAAGAGCACCAGCGCGATGGTGTCGTTCACCGGCGAGCGCGAGAACATCGCCACGAGGAACAAGCCCGTGAGGACGAAGCGCGAGACGGTGAGTTTGTTGGGGAGGTTCAAGCTTACGACAACAGCTTACGTTTTACGTCTTTCGTTTTACGCCGAACGAAGGGATTCGGGAAACGTAAAACGTAACGCGTAATCCGTAACCAAGCAGGTCGCGGTCACGCTGGCTCGGCCATCAGATCGTAGTCGGTGTGGCCGATGACTTTCACGCGGGCGAACTGACCGAGGGGCAGCTTGCCGCGCACATAGACGCGGCCGTCAATGTCCGGCGCATCCGCCTCGCCACGCGCGACAAGGTAGCGGCCTGTGAGCTGCGCGAGATCCTCGTCCGCGCCGCGGATCAGGCCGTGTTCCCACGAGGCGACTTTCGCGGCCTTGAGTTCCTTTGCAGAAGCCTCGCCCTCCACCAGCACCTTGATCGTGCGGCCCACGAAGCGTTCCGAGACGGTGCGGGCGACTTCGTGTTGCGCGACCATCGCCTGCTCGCGGCGGCGTTGCTTCACCTTGTCGCTGAGTTGGCTGGTCATCTTGCCGGCGATGGTGCCGTCTTCCTTCGAGTAGGTGAAGATGCCAAGCCGCTCGAACTGCGTGTCGCGGATGAAGGCGAGCAGGGTCTGAAAATGCGCGTCCGTCTCGCCGGGGAAGCCGACGATGAACGTGGTTCGCAGCGCGATGCCCGGCACGCCGGCGCGGATGCGGGCGATGAGGTCGCGGATGTTTTGGCCGCTGGTCTCGCGGCGCTTGCGGGCCAGCAGGTCGTCGTGGATGTGCTGGAGCGGCATGTCCACGTAGCGCGCGACCTTGGGGCATTCGGCGATGGTGCGGATGAGTTCATCCGTCCAGTGGGCGGGATGGGTGTAGAGCAGGCGAATCCAGAATTCGCCCTTGAGCGCGTTCAGCTCGCGGAGCAGGGAACACAGGGTCGTGGCATCGGCGGGCAGAGAGCTAGCCGCAGCGCGAAACTTCTCCGGCGAAGAAATGGCGCGGGAGTGGTTCGCGCGGAGGTCGCGGCCGTAGTAGGTCGAGTCCTGCGAAATGAGGTTCAGCTCCTTCACGCCGTCTTTGATCACTGCCTTCGCCTCGGCGACGACGTCGGACTGCGTCCGGCTCCTATGGCTGCCGCGCATCCGCGGGATGATGCAGAAGCTGCACGGGTGGTTGCAGCCCTCGGCAATCTTCACGTAGGCGAAGTGGCGCGGCGTGAGGCGGAAACGCGGAGTCTCGTAGTCGGGGATATAAACGGGGCGCGCGGTGACATCTAAGAGAGGTGATGGGGAATGGGAGATGGGGGATGGGGCGGCCCTGAGGACGGTTTTGGTATTGCCGAACGCGTCTTTGCCACGGAGGGATTCGTCGTGGTCGTGGGCAGCGGGCTTGGCTTTGTCCAAGTCGGCGAGGGCTTGCGTGACTTTTGCATTTTGCCTTTTGCCTTTTGCCTTCGCGCCATCGGCCAACTTGCTGGCGCGCGCGGCCATCGCGTCGCGGACGAGCTCGCCGACTTGTGCGACCTGGTCAATGCCCATGAACGCATCCACCTCGGGCAGCAGCGTCGGGAGCTCCTCGCGGAAACGCTGGCTGAGGCAGCCGGAAACGATGAGCGCCTGGCCGCGCTGGTTCGCCTCGCGCACGGCGGCGGAGTCGAGGAT
>JBJTAU010000009.1:0-4871 GCA_046090965.1 Limisphaerales bacterium
GGCGATGTTGGGATACCCGTCCTTTACCAGTCTCTCGAAGGCGGCGACGTCGAACTGCTGCTGGATCCCCGACGCGGCGAAGGAATACGCCCGCGCATAGTCGCCATCCCGGAAGGCGGTGAACTGCGACGCCACGACCCCGAGCACCTGCCGTCGCACGACCGCCGTGCTGCGGTGGAACGGTGGGACGCCCGAGGGGGTGATGAAGAAGAACACCAGACACGCAGCCAGCGGCAGCGACAGCACGCGCAGCAGCCGGACGAAGTCCTGCCGTGGGGAGCAGGTGGGGAGCCGGGAAGAATCGCTCAAGCGGAAGCTCCGTCCGCCTACTTGGCCTTCGTGGTCAGACCGGTCAACGCCTTGGCCACCGTCTGGATGGCGGCCTCGTTCGCGTTCGCCAGATAGAGCGCGTCCTGCACGCCCTGCAAGGCGGCCTTGAACTGCGCTGAACCGGCGGCGGCGTTGAGCGCGGCGGCTAGTGAATTCGCCAGCGCGGTCTGGTCGGCAGAGGAAAGTTTCTTGCCCGCGATGGCGTCGGCCAGCGAGTTGGCCAGCGTCTGCACGGCTTCGGTGGAAGGTTTGGTGGAACCCAGCGCCACACCGGCGAGGTTGGTGGCGAGCTTATCCTTCTGCTCCTGCGTCGCCTGCGGACGGGATTTGATGCTCGAGAGGTCGGCGAGCAGCTTGGAGACGTTGGGCTGCGCCACGCCGGCCTGCGGCGCGGGCGCGCCGGTGGTCCCGGGCTGCGCGGCGGGAGCAGGCGCAGGCGCGGCGACGGGGCGGCCGGCGGCCTCTTTCGCGCGCTGCTTGATGATGACGGCGGCCCCTTGCCCGAAGGCGCTGGAGGCGGTGCAAACAAGGGCGAGGGCGAGGGCGAGGAAGGAAGTCTTCATGGCTGAAGGCGTTGAGCTTGGCGCACCGTGCGCCCTTTTGAAGGGTCTGTCAACCGGCGGTTCGACCGCAATTTGGCCAGGATTTTCCTTCTGTCACCCTCGGCCTTGCGATTGAATCTCCGCCGACACGCATGAGCGAATTCTGGGCCTCGAGCACCAAGCCGCGCCAGCCGGATGGCCCCTTGCGCATCCTCTGGCTCAAGACCGGCCCGCTGCACCCGGTGGACACCGGTGGGAAAATCCGCACGTTCAACATGCTGCGCGAACTGCGGAGAAAGAATCCGCTCACCTACCTCTCGCTCTGGCCGGAGGGCACGCCCGAGTCCGCGCGCAAGGACGCGCATCAGTATTCCGACGATCAAGTCTGGGTTCCGTGGCGCGAGGTCCCGAAGCGTTCACTGAAGTTCGCCTAGCAACTTGGCATCAACTACGCCGGCTCGCGGCTGCCCTACGCCATCCAGAAATATCTGTCCGCGAAATGGGCCGGCGAAATCTGCCACCTCGACGGCAGCGGGAAGTTCGACCTCATCGTCTGCGACTTCCTCACACCGGCGGTGAACCTCTTTTACGGCGATTACCGCCCGCGCACGCCCGTGCTGCTCTTCCAGCACAACGTCGAGTCGCTCATCTGGCAACGCCACTATGAGACCGCCCAGGGCGGCGTGCGCCGCAGCTACATGCACGGCCAGTGGCAGCGGATGCGGAAGTTCGAAGCCCGTGCTTGCTCGCTCGCGGACAAGGTCTGCGCTGTCTCCGAGGAAGACGCGCGGCTGCTGCGCGAACAGTTCCAGCTCACCAATGTCTGTGGCGCGGTGCCCACTGGCGTGGACTTGGATTTCTTTCAGCTCAGCACCGCCCCGCGCACGTCCCGCTCGCTGGTCTTCCTGGGTTCGATGGACTGGATGCCAAACATTGACGGCTGCGTGTGGTTCGCGGACGAAATGTGGCCGGTGGTGAAGCGGAAGTTCCCCGACGCCACACTCACCATCGTGGGCCGCAAGCCCGCGCCCAAGGTGCTCGAACTCGCCGCGCGTGACGCGAGCATCAAGGTCACCGGCACCGTGGACGACGTGCGTCCGCATCTTGCCGCCGGCGAGGTGATGGTCGTCCCGCTGCGCGTCGGCGGCGGCACACGCATCAAGATTTTCGAGGCCATGGCCACCGGCATCCCGTGCGTGAGCACCCGGATCGGCGCGGAAGGATTGCCTGTTCAACATGGCCAGCACATTGCGCTGGCGGACACGCCCGCCGAGTTCGCGAACGAGATTGGCGCTCTCTTCGACGACGCCGACCGCCGTCGCGCCCTTGGCCGAAATGCCCGCGACCTCGTGGAGAAGAACTTCGGCTGGCCCAGCATCAACGCCGTCTTTGAGCGCTACTGCCGCGAAACCCTGGCGGCCCGGCACCGTTAACGGCCGGCCTAACCGCAGGACAACTGGGCGCTTGTGTTCGCGCATAACCGTTCCTAAGTTTGTGCCATGAAATCCCCGTGGTATGGAAAGCTGCTCCAGCACGCGGCGAAGAAGGATTTCCTTGCCCTCCAGCAGCGGGCGGAGCAGGGCGACGCTGTGGCGCAGTCTCAGATCGCGCTCCGGTTGGGCGCCGGTCACAGCACGCCGCAGAACCACGCTGCTGCCGCCCAGTGGTATCGCCGGGCCGCCGAGCAAGGTCATGCGGACGCGCAAAACGCGCTGGGGCTCTGCTACGACGAGGGCACCGGCGTCGAGCGTGACGCCGCCGAGGCGGTGGCTTGGTATCGTCAGGCTGCGGACCAAGGCCACGCGGCCGCACAGAACAATCTCGGCCTCAGCTGTCGCAAGGGCGAGGGCGTGTCCAAGGACTTTGAGGAGGCGGCGCGCTGGTTTCGATTGGCGGCAGAGCAAGGTTATCCGGACGCAGAATACAGCTTGGGCATGGCCTACTCTCGCGGCGAGGGCGTGCCGCAGGATACCGGGCGAGCCGTGAAGTGGCTGCACAAGGCGGCGGAGAAAGGAGAAGTGAACGCGATGCACCGCCTCGCGCGCGAGTTGCACAAGCGGGCGGAGAAGAAATCCGAATTCCGTGAGGCGGCCAGATGGTATCGCGAGGCGGCGGATCAGGGCCTCCTGGACGCGATGTTCTACCTGGCGCAGCTGCACACCGAGGGTAAGGGAGTGGCGGAAAACTTCGTCGAGGCCGCCGCCTGGCTGCACAAGGCCGCTGGAGAGCACCACGCGCCGTCGCAGTATGAGTTGGGTCGCCGCCATCAGGCTGGCCAAGGCATGCCACCGAATCACGCCGAGGCGGCCAAGTGGTTCCAACGCGCGGCCGACCAAGGCCACGGTCCCGCGCAGTTGCAACTCGGTCGCTGCTATCGCGAAGGCAAGGGGGTGTCCCTAGATTTGGCCCGTGCCTACTGTTGGTTTGCCATCGCGGCGAACCAAGGCAGCAAGGCAGCCGCGATCGAACGCGACAAGATCACCGGCGCGCTCACGGGCGAGCAGATGATCGAGGCCAAGCAACGAATCGCGGCGTTCGTTCCACAGCACAACGCCTAATCAGTGGCTCAGACCGCCGCTGGCTTGAGCAACTGCCAGATGGCCTTGGCCGCGCGGACGTTCGCTCCGGCAGTGCCCAGTCCCGCAATGATCCGGCCGAGCTTCCCTTGGATTTCCTGCCGCCGCCCCTCGTCCCGCAGCAAGGCCAGCGCGGCGTTGGCGAGATTCGACCCCGTCGCCGCATCCTGCACGAACTCAGGGAACACCACCTCGTCGGCGAGCAGGTTGGGCATGGCCAGATGCTTCACCGTGACGATGCGCCGGCCGATCTGGTAAGTGGCCCACGACGTCTTGTAGAGCGCCACGGTCGGCACCTTGAAGAACGCGCACTCCATCGTGACCGTGCCGGTGCAGGCGATGGCGATGGTGGCCGCGCGCAGCGCTTCTGGCAGCCCGCCGATCTGCACGTCCAGCCCGTGGAACACCTGCCGCGCCAGACTGCGTGCCTGGGGGAGCGAGGTGACCGTGAGGTCCGGCAAACTGGTTTTATCCGTCGCAAACGGGCGGCAATGCCGCGCGAACACCGGCAGCAACCGCTCCGACGGCAGCACCACGCGGAACCCGCTGTTCACTTCCGCGCCGATGCGGCGCGCCGCGTCCAGCATCGGCGGCAGATGCCGCACCAGTTCACCGGGCCGGCTGCCGGGCAACAGCACCGTCAGGAACTCGTGCGGGACCGGCTCGGGCGCCGGGACTCGCTCCTCGCGCCACGCGGCATGCCGGTCGAGCAAGGGATGCCCGACAAACTCGACCGCAAGGTCCGGGGCACGCTTCGCATACCATTCCTTCTCGAAGGGAAAGATCGACAATAGCAGGTCGTAGTCGTCGGCCATCTGTTTGGCGCGGCCGGGACGCGACGCCCAGACTTGCGGCGAGACATACTGCACGATGCGCGGATTCCACTGGCCCTTGGTTCTGGCCGCACGCTGGCGGATCGCGCGCGCGAAGCGGCGGTTGAAACCGGAGAAATCCACGCACACCAGCAACTCGGGCCGCCGCTCCTCGGCGAGCTCCAGCAGATCGTCGAAGACGCGCCGAAACTTGCCGTAGTTTTTGATCACCTCCCACAGCCCGATGACCGCGTGCCGCGTCATGTCCACGGCCAGTTCCACCCCCGCCGCCTCCAGCTTCGGCCCGCCCGCGCCGAAGAAGCGCAGCAGCGGCTTCGCCGGATGGCAGTGGAACTGCGCGTCCGCGCGCAGCGCCGCGACCAGCTCCGCCGCCCGTGCGTCGCCGCTCGGCTCACCGGCGATCACCATGATTTTCGTCTCGGCCATTGCTCAGACTTGTTTCTGCGCGAGGCGCTGCGCCATTGCCTTGCCCGCCAGCCAGCCCGTCGTCCACGCGGCCTGAAAGTTGAAGCCGCCCGTGATGCCGTCAATGTCCAGCAGCTCGCCCGCAAAATACAAGCCGGGGCAGACCCGGCTCGCCATCGTCTTGA
>JBJTAU010000010.1:0-4099 GCA_046090965.1 Limisphaerales bacterium
GTTTGAACACTACGAGGGTGACCAAGACCGCAAGAAGCGTGAGTGGGCGCGGGCGCATCCCGAGGAGGTGGAGCGCAAGTCGACCGTCGCGCGCGGGCGGCCCGGCTACGGCGGCGGCTCGCGGAGCGGCTGGGCCTTCGACCGCAAGAACCGCACGGTCTATTGCCCGATGAACACGATGTGGCTGCGCTTCCGCGCCGCGTCGGGCACAAACAACGTTCCCGACCCAACGCTCACGGACATTGACCTCAAGGTGGAGGATCTCGGCCGGATGGAGGACGCCTTGCAACAGGCGCGAAACGTCCTGCTCACCACCCACCACGGCATCGAGGACTTCAGTTTCTCGACGCAGGAGGGGAACATCGAGAGCGTGGACCAAGCCATCCGCAACGCTCGCATGAGCGGCGGCATCATCTCGGCCATCAGCCTGCTGGTGGGCGGCATCGGCATCATGAACATCATGCTGGCGAGCATCACCGAGCGCGTGCGCGAGATCGGCATCCGCAAGGCCATCGGCGCGACCTTCTTCGATGTGTTTACGCAGATCCTCGTCGAGAGCGTCGTCATCGCCGTCATCGGTGGCGTGGCCGGGCTGGTCGCCTCCAACTTGCTCGTGCAATTCCTCGGCTCGCTTTCCCCCACCAGCAACACGCCCATTGTCACCGTGGATGCGATGGCCGTGGCGTTCGGCTTCAGCGGGATGATCGGCGTGCTGGCCGGCCTCTTCCCCGCGTTCAAGGCGGCGCGGCTCAAGCGCATCCAGGCGCTGCGCTACGAGTGAGCGGGCTTAGCTTCCGCCAGCCACGCACCCACGCCACTGCGCAGCGCGGCGCGCTCGTCCTGCCGTAGACCCTGCGGGTCGAAGCGCAACCGGTAGTGCAGCGCGAGCAGTTCGCGCAGCGGCGCGACCGGAAGTTTGGCCAACGGCTCGATGCGGGCGAGCCCGGCGGCCGCTGTCTCGCCGTCGCGCCGGCCCAGCCCCAGTTCATCCAGCCGGGCTTCGATGCGATAGAACTCGGAGTCCAGGCCGGGGCGATGCAGCCATTCCCCGGCAGCTTCGCCTTCCGACTTGCGCTGCCGCCGCTGCCGGGCCAGCAGGCGCCAGGCGAGCAGCGCGATGAGTCCCACCAGCGCGAGGAGCAAGTAGTTCTGCCACTCGCCCGCGCCGCCATACCCGCGCCATTGCAAGAAGGCGAACCACGCCCGCGACCAGCGGTCCGAGAGTGGTTCCCAAAACGACGCGTTCTGCTCCTCCGCCCGCACCCAGTCACCGGGCGTGGTGTCGAGGTCAATCCACGCCTTGGCCTCTTCGCTCCAGTAGAGGCACCAGGCATGCGCGTGCCGCTCGCGCACCACGAAGCGGCCCGTGTCCTTCTCCGGCTCCTGCACGCTCCACCCATAGACATAGCGCGCCGGGATGCCGGCGTGCCGCAGGAGCAGGGTCGTCGCGGTCGCGTAGTATTCGCAGTGCCCGACGCGGTTCTTCAGCAGGAAGAAGCTCAACGGTGTAATGCCCTGCGGCACGCGCTCCAGTGACGACGGCAGGAAGGAGCCGTATTTGAAATGCGTGGCAAAGAACTGCTCCACGGCGCGCACGCGCTGGACGTGCGGCAACTCCAGCAAGTTCAACTCGTCGGCGATCTGTCCGATGGCGTCCTGTTCCCTGGGCGGCACGTCATAGTCCGATGTTCCGCGCGCCACGCGCTCCAGCACCGGAGCCTGCACGCTCGGCCCCGGTCCGTAGCTGGCGACGTAATGCAGGAAGTCCGGGGCGCGCACGGCCCGGATGGTGCCTTGGCCGTTGGTCTTCACTTCGCCGGCCGGCAGGTTGTGCAGAATCGCAGTGCCGGGCGGCGTGGCCAGCACGGCTTGTCCGCGCGTGCTGAAGGCGGAGATGCGCACCGCGTTGGTGGCGGGCTTGGTGAACATCGGCCAGGTGTCAACATCACCCAAGATCACGTCCTGATCAGTTGCCTTGGGACTGTTGCTCCAGCGCGGGCTTTCGAAGCGGTTGAACGTCGTGTCCCGCAGCAGCGGCGGGACCGGGCCACTCTCCGGCTCGACGCGCATGACGATTTTACCGGAGAGCTTGAGCTGCCCAATCTTGCCGATGGCTGTGGTCGCCTCGTTGCGGTCGCCGGAGCGCCGCGCCCAGTTGCTCACCCACGCGGCGACCTTGTTCTCGACGATACTCTGGAGCTGGTTCAGTCCGCGGTGACCGAAGTAGCCCGCCTTGACCACGAGGATGAGCGCAGCGATCCAGACCACGGTGGAGAACCGACGCGGGCGTGTAGCCCACAAGGCGGCAGCCACCACCGCGCACACGGCGAAGTAGAACCATTCGTTGCGCTGGTTCGCGAGGCAGGCGGAGAACAGCACGATGGCGAGGTAGGGATAAAACAGGTTGATGCCGGGCGTCACCGGCTGCGGCCCGCCCAAGCGCGCGGCCCGGCGGCGGGCAAAGAAACGAAAGCATGAGCGCGGCACCTGTTCGCTCGTGCTGTAGGCCAGCGCCGCGACCACCGGAAAGAGAATCATCGGGAACCACTGGAAGTAGATGAACGTGGTCTGCGAGATGGAGTTTACGGCCTTCGACTGTGCGGTGAAGTTGGTGGCCTGAAACATCGCCATGACTTGATTGGTCGCCTCGCGCGTGAGGATGCAGTAGATGCCACCGACTGCCGCGAGCAGGCCGGCGAGATCCACGACTCGGTTGAAGTCCTTCACGCCGAAGTCCACGCGCCATTCAATCCACCGGGCCGCCTCGAGCACCACGGCCATCAGCAGCGCAAACGCGATGAGGCCCGTCTGCCAGCCCCAGAGCAGCAGCGCGGTGGCGAGGAGGAAGGGCGGCGGTTTCATAGCCTCGCGAGTTCTTCCGCCACCTTCCCCACTTCCAGCCGATGGAAGCGCTCCGGCTCCGGGCTCATCGGACCGGGTTCGGGCGGCGGTGTGCCGGTGGCGGTGACGATGAACACCATCAGCGGGACGCCCAGTTCGCGCAAGTGGCGCACGAACTCCTTCCGCTGCTCGTCCCACTCCACGAACACGCACAGGCAGCCGCTCAGGTCGCCTGCGTGCCGCAGCACCAACCGCAGCAGCGAGTTGAACTGCCGGTCGCGGCACGGCTGCACGGACGCGAGGATTTCCAGCAGCTGCTCCACGTGCCCCACGCCGCGTCCCATCGTGAAGCAATACGCCTCCGGCCCCACGAACATCAGGTCCAGCAGCGACTCCTGCGCCTGCACCGTGCAGGCCAGCGACGCCGCCACGCTCACCGCCTCCTCAAACACCTCGCTCGCCGCCACTGGCAGAAATGTGTCGAGGATGAGCGCGTGCCGGGTGAAGAACTCGTCCTGAAACTCCTTCACGATCGGCTCGCCGGTCTTGGCCCAACTCGGCCAGTGGATATGCCGCATCGGATCGCCAGGCCGGTAATCGCGCAGCGAGACGAACTCCTCGGACTCGCCGACGCTAGCCGCGAGCGACACACCGCCTTGCTGGTATTTCAATTGCCCCGGTAGTTCGAGCGGCGGGAGGAAATATCGCTTCGGCAGGATGAGCAGCGAGTCCGCCAACGGCACGCGGACGAATGTGCGGAACAACCCGAACGCGTCCGGGCACGCCACCGCCACGGCATCGAACCGCAGCACGCCGCGCCGCGACGGTGTGACTTCGAGCCGCACGTCGGCGGATCCGTTCGGCGGCAGGTCCGGGCAAGGCGACTCGCTGACCCGTCCGCGCACATTCTGCCGCAGCAGCCAGGCATAGCGGTAGTAGCCATTGCTGCGGTCATACCAGTTGCGCGCCTCCTCGCCCGGCTCCGGCGTCGAGACGAACTGCGCGAGTGTCGGACGCGGGTCGGCCAAGTCTTCGGTGACAGAGAGGCCGCGCTGCGGTTTGCCCGTGAGATTCGTAACCGTGACGCGGTAGCTCACCGGTTGCCCGACTGAACCGAAGCGTGGCAAGACTCGCTCCGCCGCCACGCGCGTGCGCGAGAACTGCGTCCCCGCCAGCGCCGCGATGAACAAGAAACACAGATAGACGAACGCCTGGTAGGCGAGGGAGAGGTTCGTGTCCACTCCCATCATGCCGGTGG
>JBJTAU010000011.1:0-5530 GCA_046090965.1 Limisphaerales bacterium
GAACGGTTGGTCGGCGTTGAAGGCGTTCACGACCCAGTCGCGATATTTCACCGCCTCGCGCACTGGATAATCCGCGCCGTCGCCCGCGGTGTCGGCGTAGCGCGCGATGTCGAGCCAGTGGCGGCCCCAGCGCTCGCCGTAAGCGGGGCTGGCGAGGAGGCGGTCGATGGCGGCGGCGATGACTTTTTCTCTCTGTCTCTCCGTCTCTCCGTCTCGCTGTCCGGACGGAGAGACAGAGGGACGGAGAGACGGGGAGAAGTCTCGCTCGAACGCCTCGATTTCAGCGGGCGTTGGCGGGAGGCCGGTGAGGTCGAAGGTCATTCGCCGGATGAGCGTGCGCGGATCGGCGGGGGGATTCGGCGCGAGACCGTGCGCCTGCATCCGCGCGAGCACGAAGCGGTCGAGCGGTTGCTGGCTCCAGGAATTGTTTTGCGGTGCGGGCGGCGCAGGGCGGGTGAGCGGTTGGAAGGCCCAGTGTTTGCGCACGGCCTCGGGATCGACGCCGCTGCGCGCGACCGCGACACCCTCGCGCGGGTCAGGTGCGCCGAGCTTCACCCATTGTTCGAGCGCGGCGACTTCCTCGGCACCGAGCGCGCGCTTGGGCGGCATCTGAAGTGACTTGTCCTTTCGCCGCACGGCTTGGACGAGTCGGCTCTTCTCCGGGTCGCCCGGCACGATGACGGGACCGTGTTCGCCGCCTTTTTGCCAGCCGGCTTTTGAGTCGAGACGTAAACCGCCCTCCTTCTTCTTTTCACCGTGGCACTGCTGGCAATGCTCGATGAACAACGGGCGAATCTTCGCCTCGAAGAAGGCGCGGCCGTCGGTGGCAGCGGCTACGACCTCGGTGCGGCCGCTGAGGAGGAAGCAGAGAATTATTGAGCCACGGATGAAACACGGATGAAACACGGAGAGGAGTGTCGCGCGAAAGCCCCGAAGGGGGCGAAGGAGTTTGGCCTTCGCTGAGTTCGCGGCCTTCGCGCGAGACATCGGGTCTGTGTTCAATCCGTGTTTCATCTGTGGCTAGAAAATGGTTTCACTCACGCCACGCGGTGTTTGCGCACTTGTTCCTCGTCGAGTTCGAGGCCGAGGCCCGGCGCGTCGGGCACGGGGAGGAAGCCGTCTTTCATCCGCACGTGGCCTTTGGTGAGGAGCTCGCGGAGGCTCGTGTTTTCTTGCACGACGAATTCGGCGATGAGCGCGTTGGGGATGGCGTTGAGCCAGTGCAGCGCGGCGTGGACGTTGATGTAGGTGCTGAAGCCGTGGTTGGCCACCTTGAGGCCGCGGTCGGCGGCGAGGCTCGCGATCTTCATCGCCTCGGTGAAGCCGCCGCAGCGCGTGAGGTCCACCTGCGCGATGTCCACGCGGCCCTTGTCCATCAGGTCGAGGAACGATTGCCGCCCGCTCTCCTGCTCGCCCGCGGCGATGTGGACGGGACTCGCGGCGGTGAGTTTCGCGTAGCCTTCGTAGTCGTCCGGCGGGAGCGGTTCTTCAAGCCAGAAAATGCCAAACTCGGCGAAGGCCTTCGCGCGCTGGATGGCGGTGCGCGCGTCCCACACAAGGCCGGCGTCGATCATCACGTCGGCGTCAGTGCCGAAGCCGTAGCGCGCCTTGCGGACGAGATCGATGTCGGTCCTTTCGTCCGTGCCCATCGGCGCCCAGCCGAATTTCACGGCGGAAAAACCTGTGCCTCGGATGCGCTTGGCGAGTTCGGCGGTGGCCTTCGGCGTCGCGCCGAAAAGCGAACTCGCGTAGCAGCGGATGTTTTTCTGAAAGCCGCCGCCGAGAAGTTTCCAGACGGGCAGCCCGAGCGCCTTGCCCTTGATGTCCCACAGCGCGAGGTCGATGCCGCTCATCGCGTGCAGGCCGATGCCGCGCCGGCCCGAGTAAATCGTGCGGTGATACATCGTGTGCCAGAGCCGCTCAGTCTCGAACGGGTCCTCGCCGATGAGCAGATGCTTCAGGCCCGTGCTGATCGTGTGCGAGAACGGCCCCTCGATCACGGCCTTGCACGCGAGCGGCGCAGAGTCCACCTCGCCGATGCCGGTGATGCCGGCGTCGGTCGCGACCTTGACGATGAGCGCGTCCTGGCCGCTGTCGCATTGTTCGCGGACGACTTTTTGGGAGACGTAGATGGCTTCGACGTTGGTGATTTTCATGCGGATCGGCTGACGGATGACTCGACGCGGTCGGTGGTTTAGGGATTCGCTTTGATTCCCACACGCGCAACTCGGACTGTTCGGCCGGGAACGGCACGTCTTTTCGCATCTCGGAACGACCCCAGATTTGCCGGAGCGAACGACCGGGCCCTGCGGAGAGGGGGGAACGAGGCACGCCGCAGTCGCAGGCTTCTGCCGCGCGTCAGTTCCACGAAGCGATTCGCAACCGAAAAGTTGCGACTACGAGGCGTTCTCCATGAACGCGTAGCACAGCAGGTGGCAGATGCCCATTTGCGCGTCCTCGGCGCGGCCGTAGTGGCCGTCGGCGATGACGATGACGTCCTTGGCAATCTCCGCGAGCCGGCCGCGCTTGGCTCCGACGAGGGCGATGGTGTGCAGGCCGTTGGCGTTGGCCCACTCGATGGCTTTCACGCAGTTGGGCGAGCTGCCGCTGACGCTAAGGGTGAGCGCGAGGTCGCCGGGGCGGCCGTAGTTTTGGAGCTGGCTGGCGAAGACGTCGGCGTAGGAGTAGTCGTTCCCGAGCGCGGTGAGCCAGCTCACGTTGTCGTTGAGCGACATGACGCGGAAGCGCTTGCCGAGCTTGTCGGACGCGCCCTTGCCGAGATCGGTGGCGAAGTGCGAGGCGTTGGCCGCGCTGCCGCCGTTGCCGAAGACGAAGATTTGCCGGTCCTCGCGGTGTGCCTGCCGGATCTTCTCAATCAGGCGAGACACAGCGTCCGGCGGGATCGAGTCGAGCGCGGCCTTCTGTTTGGCGATGTAATCAGCAACCCAGTCGTTCATCACGCGCACTGTGGCAAAGCGGCAATGAAATTGGAAGCTGTGAGAGCGCCGGTTTCCGAGCGAGCGGCCTAAATCTTCCAGCCTTCGCGATACTTGTGCTGGATGAATTGGTCGGCCTCGGGACAGCCCTTGGCCTTCAGCGTCTTCGCGTCCCACACGAGCTTCTTGCCAACGCAGAAGGCGACGTTGCCGAGCAGTCCGGCCTCCGAGAGCGGGCCGGCGGAGCTGAAGTCGCACTCGGCTTTGCCACCGGTCTTGATGGCCTGAATCCACTGCTCGTGGTGCCAGTTGCCGCCCTTGGCATCGGGCACGAAGGGCGTCGGCGGCTTGAAATCCTTGAAGCTGTCCTCTGGCAGGAGCAGACGCTGCGTGTAGTTCGCCAGCAGCCGGCCTTGGTCGCCGACGAAGAGCACACCGCCGCCTTTCCAGTTGTTGAGCAGCGGACCGAGTTCCTGTTCCGGGCGATACTTGCCTTGATACCAGGTGAGCTTTACCGGTGGCTGTTTGCCGCGCGCGGGATATTCGTAGCGGACCTTGAGGTCCACCGGGACGAGTTCGGGGTCCACCGCCGGGCCTTCCGCCTCGACGGTCAGCGGGTGCTTCAGGTCGAGCGCCCAATGCGCGAGGTCGGCGAAGTGGCACCAGAAATCCGCGAGCGTGCCGCCGCCGAAATGCCAGAAGTGCCGCCAGTGAAACGGCACATACTCCGGCCGGTAGCTGATGTATTGCACAGGCCCGAGCCAGAGGTCGTAGTCGAGCGTGGCGGGCGGCGGCGGCGGGTTCGCGACGACGGTCTTGTTCCCGTAAATCGCGCCAGCCCAGACGTGAACTTCCTTCACCGCGCCGATGGCCCCGCTTTGCACGAGCTCGACGCAGCGGCGGTAGTTGTTGCCAGGGTGCGAGTGGATTTGGTTGCCCATCTGCGTGATGCGTTTCTCCTTCGCCGCCGTGTCCGTCATCACGCGCACCTCGGAGACCGTGCGCGCGAGCGGCTTCTCGCAATAGACATGGCGACCACTGCGGAGCGCAGACACCACGCACACGGCGTGCGTGTGGTCCGGCGTGCCGACGACCACGGCGTCAATGTCCTTTTGCTCGAGCATCTTTCGGAAATCCCGATACTTCTTCGCGCCCGGAAACTTCTCGCCCGCCTTGTTCAAGTGCGCCTCGTCCACGTCGCAGAGCGCGACGATGTTCTCACCTTTCACGCCCTCGATGTCGCCCGCAGCGCGGCCGGCGGTGCCAATGCAGCCGATGTTGAGCTTGTTGTTGGGGGAACCTTGCGCGCGGAGGAAATACGGCGCGGCCAGCGTGCCGGCGGTGGTGGCGAGGAAACGACGACGATTAAGGGTGTGGTTCATGCGTGGGGAGTTGGAGTGTGCCGGGCAGGGCGGATATTCAGGGCAAGCTGCGGAAAGGCAGACAGCCAAGGGAGAATCCCGCCATGCGAAGACTCCAGGAATTCAACCGCCACTCCCACCGAGCACCAGCTCACCTCACGGAACCCCATTGAGCGTGGTCGCGCGCCACTTGGTGCCGGCGTTCTTAGCCGTGGCGTCCATGATGGCTTTGACCTGCGCGGGCGTGACATGGCTGGCGTTGTTGCCCCAGTCCTTGTTGCCGCGCACGAAGGTGGCGATGGCGGCAATCTGGTTTTCGTTGAGCGCACCACGGAAGGGCGTCATCGCCGCGTTGTCGTAGGTCTTGCCCCGGACGGTGATGGGGCCTTCGACGGCGTCGAGGATGATGCGAATGATCCAGTCCGGCTTCTCGCGGAGGACGAACTCGGAGCCGGCCAGCGGCGGGAAGTTGAGCGCATCGGAACCGAGGCCGCTGGGCTGGTGGCAGCCGGCGCAAGCGGCGTAGAGCTGCGCGCCCGCCTTGTAGAGCTTCACTTCCTCCGGCTCGTTGGGCATCGGGGGCGGGACTTTGGTGCCGACTTGGTAAACGTCCGCGCGGAAAGCACCGCCGGAGTTTTCCACATGCAGGAAGCAGCCGAAAAGGACGACCCCCAGAAGCACGAACGGCCACGCGCTGCCGCCGCCAGAAGCCATCGTCGGCTCGGTCTCGGCGTTTTGCGGCGCGGACTTGGACTTGTTCTGGCTCATGGTTTCATGGGTGCTTTCGGCGCGGCGGCAGGCACGGCCTTGGGAGCCGAGGGTACCGGGGCCTCAGCCACACCGGTATCCACGCGCTGAGTCAGCAGGTAGGCGACGAGGGCACGGGCTTCATGTTTAGGGAAGACAGGTGCGTCTGTGCCGGGCACCGTCAGAGGTTCTCCAGCGGCCCGGATTTCTGGCTTTTGCTTATTGAAGAGGTAGCCGGCCGACGGACAGGTGCTATCTTTCGCCAGCACGCGCGGGTTATAAAAGTGAACCAACAGATGACGTTCGAACTCTGCCGCCGTGTTGGTCGACGCGAATTTCCACGGCGCGGCAAACTTCTCCGGCGCGCGCGTGGCGAGGCTCGCGAGGTCTGGACCAACGCGCACGCTGCCCAGCAACACGGGCGAGTCGTTCACGTAATCCTGCGCCACGGTGCGGCGCGCGCCCCAGCCACGTTCAATGTCCGGA
>JBJTAU010000012.1:0-4348 GCA_046090965.1 Limisphaerales bacterium
CAGGCGCATGTCCACGCCGAGGTGCTTGAAGGTGAGCTTCAGGTGGTCCACGCCCATGAGGTGCAGCAGCGTCGCGTTGAGGTCGTTCAGGTGGACGGGGTCTTTCACCACGTTGTAGCTGAAGTCGTCGGTCTCGCCGTAGACCGTGCCGCCTTTCACGCCGCCGCCGGCCATCCACATGCAGAAGTTCCGCGGGTGATGGTCGCGGCCGTATTGGTCGCGCTTCAAGGTGCCTTGCGAATACACAGTGCGCCCGAACTCGCCGCCCCACACGACGAGCGTGTCCTTGAGCAAGCCGCGCTCCTTGAGATCGGTGAGCAACGCGGCGATGGGCTGGTCGGTGTCTTTGCATTGGGCTTTGATGTCCTTCGGCAAATTGCCGTGCTGGTCCCAGCCGCGATGGAGAATCTGCACCACGCGCACGTCGCGCTCGGCGAGCCGGCGCGCGAGCAACGCCGCGTGCGCGAACGTGCCGGGCTTCGTCACCTCCGGGCCGTAGCGTTCGAGGATGTGCTTGGGCTCCTTCTTCAAGTCCACCAGGTCCGGCACGCTGGTCTGCATGCGGAAGGCCATTTCATACTGCGCGATGCGCGTGACCGTCTCGGGATCGCCGAAGCGCGCGTGATTCATCGCGTTCAACTTGCCGAGGCCGTCGAGCATCGCGCGGCGGTTGTCCGCATCCACGCCGGGCGGATTTTGAATGTAGAGCACCGGGTCCGCGCCGCTGCGAAGGGCGACGCCGTTGTGGCGCGTGGGAAGAAAACCGCTCTGCCACATGCGCGTGAAGAGCGCCTGCGCCGCCGCGCCGCTCGACCAGCTCGGCGTGAGGACGACGAAGCTGGGCAAATCATTGTTCTCGCTGCCGAGGCCGTAGCTCAACCACGAGCCAAGACTCGCGCGGCCGGGCACTTCGCTGCCGGTCATCACGAACGTGCAGGCGGGGTCGTGGTTGATGGCGTCGGTGTGGATGCTGCGGACGACGGCGAGTTCGTCGGCGAGCTTGGCCGTGTGCGGGAGCAGCTCGCTGACCCACGTGCCGGCCTTGCCGTGCTGCGTGAACTTGAACATCGAGGGCGCGACCGGCAGCCGCGCCTGGCCGCTGGTCATCGTGGTGATGCGCTGGCCCTTGCGGATCGAGTCGGGCAAATCCTTGTCGAAGTGCGCATCGAGCTGCGGCTTGTAATCCCACATGTCGATCTGCGACGGCGCGCCGTTCATGTGCAGGTAGATGAGCCGCTTGGCCTTGGGCGCGTGGTGAGGCAAGCCGGTGAGCGCAGGATGCACGCGCGGTCCGCCGGGCTTGGTCGGCGCGCCGAAGGCATCGTGCGACATGGCCGCGAGGGCGATGGAACCGGCACTCAAGCCGGCCGCGCGGAAGAACTGGCGGCGTGTGTGGGCGAGGAGGAATTCGTTTAGATGGTTCATGGGAAAATGTCTTTAGCCACAGATTGGCACAGATGAAACACAGATGGGGAGGTAAGGAAGTCTATCACCGGGAAATGAACACGGGGAGACCGGTCGGGGAGTTGGCGGTGCCAGCTTCTCATAAACCAGCCGTCCTGCTTTCCCCATCTGTGTTTCATCTGTGTTCATCTGTGGCTCAGTTCTTCGTCACGACTTCATCCAAGTTCAGAATCAAGTTCGCCACCATCGTGTAGGCGGCGAGTTCGGTCGGTTCGAGCGCGGCGTCGGGTTTCGATTCGCCGAACGAGATGGCTTTCTTCGCGGCTTCGGCGCGGCCCTGATACTTCGCCCATTGCGTGAACAATTCATCACGCAGCACGGCTTGTTCTTCCTTCGTCGGCGGGCGCGCGGTGGCGAGGCGGAAGCCGTAGGCGAGGCGTTCCTCGGCGTGGCTGCCGCCTTCCTTCAGCATCCGCTGCGCGAACGCGCGCGCGGCCTCGAAGTGCTGCACGTCGTTCATCAGCAGGAGCGCCTGGAGCGGCGTGTTGCTGCGCTCGCGGCGCGCGCAGGTCTGCTCGCGGCTCGGCGCGTCGAAGGTCGTCATGCCCGGCGCGGGCGCGGTGCGCTTGATGAAGGTGTAGAGGCTGCGCCGCCAGAGCGCGTCGCCGTCGTCGCGCTTGTAGGTCTTCGTGTTGCTGCCGGAGTAGGCCACCGGCTCCCAGATGTTGTCGGGCTGGTAGGTGCGCACGCCCTTGCCGCCAAGCGTGCGGACGAGCAGGCCGCTCACGGCGAGTGCGTTGTCGCGGACCTGCTCGGCGTCGAGGCGGAAGCGCGGGCCGCGCGCGTAGAAGCGGTTGTCCGGGTCGGCAGAAATTTTCTGCGGCGTGGCCTTCGAGTCCTGTCGGTAGGTCGCGGAGGTCACGAGCAACTTCACGAACTGCTTCATGTCCCAACCTTGCTCGCGGAAGGTCACCGACAGCCAATCGAGTAACTCCGGGTGCGACGGCGCTTCGCCCTGTGCGCCGAAGTCGGCGGTCGTCTTCACCAGGCCGATGCCGAAGAACTGTTGCCAGAAGCGGTTCACCGCCACGCGCGCGGTGAGCGGGTGCTGTGGGCTGACGAGCCACTTGGCGAAGTCGAGACGGTTGGTCGTGCCGGATTTGGGCAACGGCGGCAGCACGGCGGGGACGTTCGGCCAGACCTGCGCGCCGGGCTTGTTGTATTGGCCGCGCAGCATCACGAAGCTGTCGCGCGGCTTTTCCAAATCCTTCCAAATGAAAGTCGCCGGGATGGCCTTGTCGAAGTCGTCACGCGCCTTGGCAATCGGGTTTTTCTCCCCGTGCAGTTTCTCGAACTGCGGCCGCGTGGAGTTGCAGACCAGCTCAAAGTAATAATCGCGCAGCCGCTGATTCTCCTCCGGCTTGCGGTCCTCGGGCTTCACGGAACGGAACAGCCGTTTCACGTCTTCGGGCACGTTGTTGAGCGCCTTGCCTTGATTTTCCTTGAGCCATACTGCCAGCGATTCGTTCGGGTCTTTTGACGGGTTCGTCTCGCCGGTGATGCCGACCTTGTCCCAGTAGACTGTGCCGCGAGCGAGCGTGAAGGCGAGGCCCTTGATTTGGTCGCCGGCCTTGAAGCCGAGCTGCGCCGCCGCGAACTCCAGCTTCACCCACTCGCCAACCTTGGGCAGATCGCCGAATCGTTTGCGCTCATTGGTATCCTTCTTACCGAAATCAATGGCGTAGATGTCGCCCCACACGGCGCGATGTGACCACGCGCCGGTGTTGAACTGCAGCATCACGGCCTTCGGCGGGTCTTTCGGGTCGAGGAAGACGTTGAGGAAAACTTTACCGTTAGGCGGGATGGTGAAGGGCGACTTAAGTTCGGAGAAAACGTCCTGGCCCACGTCGGGATCGGTGCGTTTGAGCGCGCGTTTGCCGGCAAGAACTTGGCCATCCTTCTCGGTGACCCACTTCACGGTCGTGGCGCCGCTGGCCTCGACCTTCGCGCCGGCGGGGAAGTCATCGTCCACCCACGTAGTGTCGAACTTCTTCAGCGGCGGCGGCGGGTTCAGCGTGGCCGGGTCGGTGTAAACCACCTTGGTCAGCTCGGCCTTGATGCGTTTGTCCACGGCGGCGATTTGGGTGTTAAAATCATCGAGCTTCTTCTGCTGCTCCGGCGTGGTGAGTTTGAGGATAGGCGCGGTCAATAGTTGGTTGACATCCATGGCGGGGTCGGCGTTGCTGTGGAAGAAGGCATACATCGAGTAAAAATCCTTCGCGGTGATGGGGTCGTATTTGTGGTCGTGGCAGACCGCGCAGCCGGCGGTCAATCCCATCCACACGGATGCGGCGGTCTCAGTGCGGTCCACGGCGTAGCGGAAAATCCATTCCTCGTTGATGCTGCCGCCCTCACCGGTGGTGACGTTGCAGCGGTTGAAGCCGGTGGCGATGAGTTGGTCTTGCGTCGGGTTCGGCAGGAGGTCGCCCGCGAGTTGCTCAATGGTGAACTGGTCGAAGGGCAGATTGCGGTTGAAGGCGCGCACGACCCAATCGCGGTAAGGCCACATGGAACGCTCGTTGTCCAAGTGCATCCCGTGCGTGTCGCCGTAACGTGCCGCGTCGAGCCAGTGCCGGCCCATGTGCTCGCCGTAGTGCGGCGACGCGAGCAGGCGGTCCACGACCTTTTCGTAGGCGTTGGGCGATTTGTCCGCGAGGAAGGCATCCACCTCGGCAGGCGTGGGCGGCAGGCCAGTGAGGTCGAAGGTGACGCGGCGGATGAGAACTTCGCGGGAGGCCTCGGGGTTCGGCGTGAGTTTGCGCTCGGCGAGCTTGGCGGCGATGAAGCGGTCGATGGGCTGCAAGTGTTCAGTGGGCAGTGAGTCAGTTTTCAGTTTCGTATCCGTGCGCCCGGCTGCCGACTGAACACTGAACACTGAATACTG
>JBJTAU010000013.1:0-8227 GCA_046090965.1 Limisphaerales bacterium
TTCCTTGAGGATCACGTCGAAGGTGTCCTTGGCGGCGGCGGCAGGAGCGGCGGCAGCGCCACCAGCGGCACCACCAGCGGCGGCAACGGCCACCGGCGCGGCGGCGGTCACGCCCCACTTGCCCTCCAACTGCTTCACCAGGTCAGCGGCTTCCAGCACGGTCAGCGCGCTCAACTCGTCAACCAACTTTGCGATGTCTGCCATGTTACCTTTCTTTAGTCTCGTCGCCCCCGGAGCCCCGGGGATTTGAGCCGGCAGCCGCCGGCCGACGATTCACTCTGTATGTTTCGTTGTTTGTGTCCCCGCCGGCAATCGCGCCGGCGGAAATGGTTCAGGCCGTCTTTTCGGACTTGGCCTTGATGACGCGGGCGATCTGCGATCCCGGTGTGTTGATGAGAGCCGCCAGCTTCTGGGCCGGGGCCTGGAGCACGCCCAGCAACTTGCCGCGCAGCACCTCGAGCGAAGGCAGGTCAGCAAGGGCGAGCAAATCAGCGCTTTCGAGGCGCTTGTTGCCGAGATGCCCAAACTTGAGCTTCGGCTTCTCGAACTCGGCGGCGAAGTTCTTGAGCGTCTTCGCCGCGGCGGAGACGTCCTTCTGGCCGGTGATGACGGCGATCTGTCCCGCGAGCGCGCCCGAGAGGTCGGCGAGGCCAGCTTCCTTGGCCGCGATGCGGAAGATGCTGTTCTTGACGACGTGCGCCTCGGCCCCGCCTTTGCGGAGCCGGGAGCGCAACTCGTTGAAGTGAGTCACGGTGAGGCCCGTGTAGTCCACGACGATGAAAAACGGCGAGGCGTTGAGCCGGGCGACGTATTCGCTGGTGATGAATTTCTTTTCGGCGCGCATGGTAGGTGTCCGGTTGAGGTTTAGGCGGCAGAGGCGACGAACTCGCGGGTGTCCACGCGGACGCCCGGGCTCATGGTGGCCGAGAGGGTGCAGGAGAGGAGGAAAACGCCCTTCACGCTGGCGGGCCGGGCTTTCGCGACCGCCTCGATGACCGCCCGCGCGTTGACCTCGAGTTCCTCGGTCTTGAAGGCGGCCTTGCCGACGGGGACATGGATGTTGCCAGCCTTGTCCACCTTGAACTCAACGCGGCCCGCCTTCACTTCCTTGACGGCCTTGGCGGTGTCATCGGTGACGGTGCCGGTCTTCGGGTTGGGCATGAGACCGCGCGGGCCGAGCACCTTGCCGAGCTTGCGGACCTCGACCATCGCCTCGGGCGTGGCCACGGCAACGTCGAAATCCACCCAGCCGGAATTGCACGTGGCGATCATGTCCTCAAAGCCGACGAACTCCGCACCGGCCGCACGGGCGGCCTCAGCGGTGGGGCCGGGCTTGGCGAACACGAGCACGCGCACGACCTTGCCGGAGCCGTGTGGCAGCGGGACGGTGCCGCGCACCATCTGGTCGCTCTGCTTCGGGTCCACGCCGAGGCGGAAGGCGAGGTCAATGGTTTCGTTGAACTTGGCTTTCTCGAACTTGCCGAGCAGGGCGACGGCTTCCTTGAGGGGATAAGCCTTGCTGGCCTCGACGAGTTGGAGGTTTTTGCGGTAGCGTTTGCTGGGTTTCTTGGCCATGGATGCTGGTGCGGTGCTAGCGGGCGAAGAACGCCCTCCCGCAGTTTTGGGTTAACCGACAACTTCAATGCCCATGCTCCGGGCGGTGCCGGAGATGAGGCGCACGGCGGCGTCCTCGCTGTTCACGTTGAGGTCCTTCTGCTTCAGCTTGACGATGTCGAGGATCTGCTTGCGCGTGACCTTGCCGACCTTGTCCTTGTTCGGCGTCTTGGAGCCGGACGCGACACCAGCGGCCTTCTTGAGCAGGATGGAGGCGGGCGGCGACTTGTAAACGCAGGTGAAGGACTTGTCCTGATAAACGGTGATGATGACGGGAATGACGAGGCCGGGTTGGTCCTTGGTGGCCGCGTTGAATTCCTTGCAGAACGCCATGATGTTGACGCCGTGCTGACCGAGCGCGGGGCCGACGGGCGGGGCGGGGTTCGCCTGGCCGGCGGCGATGGCGAGCTTGATGTATCCGGTGACTTTCTTTGCCATAAGGGGATGAAAATTCTGTGGTTGGTGTCGCTGGGAGTAACGCGGGCTACGCCTTTTCGACCTGCCAGTATTCGAGTTCGACGGGGGTGTTGCGGCCGAAAATGTTGACGGTGACCTTCAGCTTGCCGCGCGCGGGGTCAATCTCCTCGATCACGCCGCTGAAGTTCAGGAACGGGCCGTCGTTGATCTTGATGGTCTCGCCGACCTCGAAGTTGACCTTCGGCTTCTCGCTGTCCTCGGACTGCGAGACCTGCTCCTTGATGACCTCGATCTCCTCGCGGGCCACGGGCACAGGCCGCTCGCCGCCGACGAAGCCAATGATGCCGGTCGTCTCGCGGATGAAATACCAGGGCCGGTCGAGCAGGCGGCGGTTCTCGTCCAGCAGCACCATGTCAATATACACGTAGCCCGGATGCAGCTTGCGGTTCGTGACCGTCTTCTTCTGGTTGCGGACTTCGACGACCTTCTCCATCGGCACGAGGACTTCCTTGATGTAGTCCTGCATCTCCTCGGTCTTGATGCGCTTCTCGATGTTGTCGCGCACCTTCAGCTCCTGGCCGGAGAGGGTGTGAATGGCGAACCACTGGCTTTGCATGAGGTGCGTTGCGTTGAAGCTACTTGTTGAAATCGTTCAGCAAAATGACCAACCGGCTGATCACGAAGTCCGCCGACACGGTGAAAACCGAGACAATGGCCACGGAAACGAGCACGACGACGGTTGAGCCTTTCAACTCGTCGCGCGTGGGCCAGGTGCATTTGCGCAACTCGACCTTCGTCTCGTCCACATAACCGCCCAAGCGGAGCAAGTGACCTTTTTGCCATGCCCAGAAGAACACGGCGACGGCCACGCCCAGCAGAATCATTTGCAACGTGCTCACAAATTGTTTCGTTACTGCATCATCCGATTTGGCGGAGGGGGAGGGATTCGAACCCCCGTTGGGTGTTTAGCCCAAAGCGGTTTTCAAGACCGCCGCGATAGACCACTCTGCCACCCCTCCGGGGGCCGGGAACTGGCACGGCGTGAGGGACTCGAACCCCCAACCAACGGTTTTGGAGACCGCTACTCTACCAATTGAGCTAACGCCGTATCGCCATTGAATGTTTGTATTCAGAGAGACGAAAGAGGACGCGAGATTCTCACCTCGCGCGCCTCAATTTAAGTGTTAGTGTTAGGAGACGATGTCGCTCACGCGGCCCGCACCGATGGTCCGGCCGCCTTCGCGGATGGCGAAGCGCTGGCCCTTTTCCATCGCCACGCCGACGATCAACTCAACATCAACGGAGACGTTGTCGCCCGGCATGACCATTTCCACGCCCGTCGGCAGCGTGACGTTGCCCGTCACATCGGAGGTGCGGAAGTAGAATTGGGGGCGATACTTGTTGAAGAACGGCGTATGACGGCCACCTTCGTCCTTAGTGAGGACATAGACCTCGGCCTTGAATTTTGTATAAGGCTTTATGCTGCCCGGCTTGGCCAACACCATGCCGCGCTCGACCTCTTCCTTCTTGGTGCCACGGAGCAGCACACCCACGTTTTCGCCCGAGCGAGCCTCATCAAGCAGCTTGCGGAACATTTCGATGTCCGTCGCCGTTGTTTTACGGGTTTCCTTCAATCCAACGATCTCAACTTCTTCCATCTTCTTAAGGATGCCGCGCTCCACCCGGCCGGTCACGACCGTGCCGCGACCTTCAATGTTGAAAACGTCCTCGATGCACATCAGGAACGACTTATCAATCTCGCGCACCGGCTCTGGAATGAACGTGTCGATTGCTGTTAAAAGTTCCTGCACGGCCTTGTCGCCCTCAGGCTTACCAGCCATAGCGGCGGTGGCGCTACCACGGATGATTGGAGTCTTGTCACCGGGGAACTGATACTTCGTGAGCAGGTCGCGAATTTCCATCTCCACGAGATCCAGCAATTCAGCGTCGTCAACGAGGTCCACTTTGTTCAAGAAGACCACGATGGCCGGCACACCGACCTGACGGGCCAACAGAATGTGCTCGCGCGTCTGGGGCATCGGGCCGTCGGCGGCCGACACGACGAGGATCGCGCCGTCCATCTGCGCCGCGCCGGTGATCATGTTCTTCACGTAGTCGGCGTGGCCGGGGCAGTCCACGTGCGCGTAGTGACGCTTCTCCGACTCGTATTCGACGTGGGACGCCGCGATGGTGACGGTCTTCGACTCGTCACGCACCGTGCCGCCCTTGGTAATGTCGGCGTAGGAAATGGCGGGGGCCAGGCCCTTGCGGTTCTGCACCGCGACGATGCAAGCCGTGAGGGTGGACTTGCCGTGGTCAACGTGGCCGATGGTGCCGACGTTGACGTGGGGTTTATTCCGTTGAAACGCTTCTTTTGCCATTTGCGATGTTCTAGTTAGTGGTTGACTCTGCTGCGTTGTCCGACCGTTACCGACCGGCCTAAACTCAGTTCTGGAGCCCATGACCGGGTTTGAACCGGTGACCTCGTCCTTACCAAGGACGTGCTCTGCCAACTGAGCTACATGGGCGAAATTTCACTTTCACCCGTTGGCCACCCAGCCCCGTCAGGGGAAAAAAAACCCATCGGCCCTGTTTGCCCTGCTGTCGCAACCGGGCCGATGTGCTCTTTAACTTCTGACGGCTCTTGATGAACCGGGTGCACAAACTATGCCGCAGCAAGAAAGAGTCAACATTTTTTCTGGACATTCTTGACGCCGCTTTACCTCCGACGGCCAACACCTCTCAATTTTGAGCCCGGGTTGGCCCCTGACCAAACCTTTACGCAGTGGCAACCACTCCTTACGCTCCCGGCGCATGACGGCTCCGCAGTTTCAGGCCCGCCGGGCGACGCTGGACGACCTCCCGGCGCTACGGCCGCTGTGGGAAGCCGAGCGGCTTGACGCCGCCGCGCTGGAGAAACGATTGACGGAGTTCCAGGTGGTCTGCGACGAGGCGGGTCAGGTGGTCGCCGCCATCGGCATGCAGCGGCACCAGCAACAAGGCCTGCTGCACAGCGAGGTCTTCGCGGACTTCGCGCTGGCGGACACGCTCCGGCCACTGCTGTGGGAGCGGCTCCGCATCTTCGGGCGCAACCACGCGCTGGCCCGGATGTGGACGCGAGAGACGACACAGTTCTGGCGGGTGCTGGGCTTCGATCCGCCGGACGAGGAACAACTCGCCAAGTTTCCGGAAGCCTTCGGTGCCGCCGATGCCGGACCGCTCTTCACGCTGAAGGTGCGCGACGACCCGTTTGCCGACATGACGCCCGAGCAGGAGGAAGTGCTCCTGAAGCAACACCTGCGCGCGGAAACGGAGAAGATGTTCCAACAGGCGCGCACGCTGCGGCGGTTTGCCTACATCGCCAGTGTGGCGTTCATCATCCTGCTGGCCCTCTTTGGGCGCTACTTGTGGCGCTACCGCTCGCGGCAGAACCAGTCACCCACCGATCCCTACCAGCGGCGGCGCTTTTGAACTCGCGCTGCGCGGCGGACGGGCGGCGGCTCACCGCTTGAGCAACTCGCGGGCACGGGCAAGCGCGCTTTCCATGTCGGCACAGACATTGTCGCGGCCCACGGCGTCGAGGAAGCCGGCGTTGTCGAGGGCGAAGAGCGGCTGCGTGTGCGGCCCGCAGAGAATGAGGTGTTTGCCGCGCTTGCGGAGCTTGTGGTGCATGTCCTCCAATGCGTTGATGCCGGTCGCGTCGATCGCCACCACTTCGCGCAACCGCAGGATGAGCACTTCGGGAAGCTGCCGGGAACTCATCAGCGCGGTCTCCAGCTTGTCCGCCGCGCCGAAGAAGAACGCGCCGAACAGCCGGTAAATCATCACGCCCTTGGGCACTTCGCGTCCGGTCTGGGACTGGGCCTTGGCCTCCTCGTCCGACAGCTCAATGTGCGCATCCACCTTGGTCTGGTCGGCCATGCGCTTGACGAACATGAACGCGGCGAGCAGCAGGCCGAACTCAACCGCGACAGTGAGGTCAATAATGACCGTCAGCACAAAGGCGGTGAGGAACACCGAGGCGTCGCTCCGCGGCCACTTGCGCAGCCGAGCGAAGTGGTGCCATTCGCCCATGTTCAGCGCCACGTTCACGAGCACGGCGCTGAGGACGGCCAGCGGGATGAACTTCGCCAGCGGCGCGGCCACCAGCAGAATGAGCAGCAGCACCACCGCGTGAATCATCCCCGCCACCGGCGTGCGCGCGCCGGTCTTCACGTTCGTCGCCGTGCGTGCGATCGCACCCGTGGCCGCGATGCCGCCGAAGAACGGGCTGGCCAGGTTCGCGAGACCCTGCGCCATGAGTTCCTGGTTCGAGTCGTGCCGGTCCTCGATCATGCCGTCGGCCACCACTGCGCAGAGCAGCGATTCAATTGCCGCCAGCAACGCGATGGTCAGTGCGGGGCGGAGCAAGTTGGGCAGTTCCAGCCAGTGAATCTCCGGCAGCGTTAGCGCGGGCAGGCCCTGCGGGATGCCGTTGAACTTGGTGCCGATCGTCGCCACGCCCCACGCCGTCTCGCCGTGAAAACCCATCACCCGCCACCAGATCGGCACGGAAGTCCGCGCGCGTGTAGGTTTGGAGGGATTCAACCAACCGGGGACGGAACGCCAGGTTCACGTTCATCCTGAGCAGATACTCTGCGCCAGCGGCACGATGGCAAGTGCTGAAATCCGGCTCACTGCGCCGGCTTCCACTGCGTCATCAACCACGGCCAGCCGTAGCGCCACGCGTAGAAGCACAGCACGCCGAAGAGCACAAAGCCGAAGATGACCATGATCAGACGCCGCCGCGCAAGCGCCCGGTCCGGCTGCTCCCAATACCACGCGATCCAGATGGTCAGCTCATAGAGAATTTGGAGTGGGATGAACATCGCCACCTGCGTGAGCACCTCGGGCGTGGTGAGGAGCGCGCCGAGGATCAGGTTGATGAGGATCATGTAGCGCCGGAAGCCCGCGAGCTTCGCGTAGTCGAGCAGGCCGATCTTCACCAGCGCGAGGAGGATGACCGGCATCTCGAAGCCGGCGCCCATGCCGATCATGAACTTGATGCAGAAGCCGAAGTATTCGTCCGCTTCGAGGAACGGGATGTCCACGCCCATCCACGCCGCGTATTGGTCGGCCGCGCGCAGGGCCAGCGGCAGGATCAGGAAGTAGCACAAGCATACCCCGACGGTGAACAACAACGTCGCCGGCACCATGGCCTTGATAAAATATTTTCGCTCCTTCTCGCGTAGCGCCGGGAGGATGAACTGGACGAGGAAGAAGCCGACGAAGGGAAAGGCCAGCAGCAGGCCGCCGAAGAACGCGATGTGCAGCGAGTTGATGAACGGAGCGGCAATGCCTTTGTAAATGATGGGCTTGGCCTTCTCGAAGGGCACCTGCTCGCTGACCTTGCGCACGCGCAAAGTCAGCGTCTGGTTCGTGCCGTCGGCGAGCGGGACCAACTCCAGTTCCACATACCGGTTGGTCGGAATGACGGGCCACGCCACAAAATTCGTCACGCCTGGCGGCCGGTTGGTGTTGAGCGGGTCCACCTTGAAGTTGATCACTTCCTTCGGTCCGAACATCACCGAGATGTGCTGGCGCGGGTCGGGCGAAATCTGCGTGGAGCGTTCTAGCGGCCACTTGAAGATCGCCACGATGCGGTCCGCCGCGAAGAGGCAGAACGTCATGCCGATGAGGAGCGAAATCGCCACCTTGATGATGACCCAGCGCAGGTCTTCCAAGTGCTCGAGGAAAGGCTTCACCGGACCGCCTTCGCCGGGCTTCTCGTCGAACAGCGGATCGATGGTTTCCTCCGTGCCGCCTCCGCCCGAGGAACTCACCGCCGGCACGCCGTAATGGTCCGTAGAATGTTCGCCCGCGTGGTCATGGTGGTGCTGGCCATGATGGTGCTCGTCGTATTGGTAGTGGTAAGGATCCTCGCCCGGGCCGTGGTGGTGATCGTGATAAGTATCGTGGTGATGGCTGTGATCGTAGCCATCGGGCGAATGATATTCGGAACGAGGTTCCTCCGGTGCCGAAGTAGTGGGAGCGATGGCGTTCGGGTCCATCGCAACCGTTCCGGGAGGAACCGGCGACGCGGGAGCAACCGCAGCCGACGTAGAACTCGCCGGACTTGCCGACTCAGCAGCAGCGGGTGCGGAGGAAGCAACGGGCGGTTCCGTCACTTTTGTCTCCGGCGCGACAGGCGCAGGCG
>JBJTAU010000014.1:0-4364 GCA_046090965.1 Limisphaerales bacterium
CTCGTTTTCAACCACGCAGGTGTGTTTTGGGAGGAAGGCCTGCTCGTCCTCACCGGCCGCAGCGGCATGGCCGGACTGCGCTGCGGCACATTGGCACTGTTTCGCAGGCCGTGTCACCGCGCTCTGACAACTCAGTTCGCGCTGGCCAGGTCCAGTCGCGCCAGCCGCAGCAGATTGTAAGTCCCGGCCACAAAGTAGCCCCAGGCTTGGGTTCGTTCTCGGCCCCGATACCGGCTGCGCCGCAGGCCGCCCACTGTTTTGATCCAGCCAAAGATCTCCTCGACCTGCTTGCGAATCCGCTGGCTGGTTTGATAGCCGCGCCGGGTCGTCGTGCGCCCATCCAGTCCCGGGAGGTTCACCTTCGCTTTGCACGCCACCTGCGGCGCGATCGCTCGTTGGCGACACCCGTTCACGAAGTCTTTGCGATGATACCCCTTGTCGGCCCCCATCGTTTTGGGGGCCACGCCTTCGTGCAGTTGCTGGTGCGCGTCCACTTGGCGCAAGGCCATCACCGGCTCGGATTCGGTGATGGGGTTGTGGAGCGTGAAGTCGGCGCACAGGCCGTGCCGGTTCTCCATCAGGATGTGGCCGCCAAAACACAGCCGGGCTGCTTTGCCCTGCGCCTTGCGATACAGCACGCTCTCGGGGTCCGTCGTGCTTTGGTGCGTGTCGTTACAGCGCTTTTCCCCGCGGAAGTTCACGCTCGGGTTGCCGGGATCTTCGTCCTTCGCGGACTGGACCTTGGCGGCATCAGCCCCGTCCTTGCGCACGAAGCTTTTGAGGCTGGCCCACGATTCGATGAGCGTGCCGTCGGCGGTGAAATGCGCGTCGCTGCTCCAGCCTTCCTGGCGGCTGAGATCATAGACCTCGGCGAAGAAGAGCTTGGCCACGTCGGCGGAAAGGACGCGCGCGTAGTTCTTGGCGAAGACGCTGTGGTTAAAGCTGCCTTCGCTGAACTCACGGTCCAGAAACCAGAGCCAGAGCAGATTGTAGCCCAACTGCTCGCAGAAGAGGCGTTCGCTGCGCACGGTGTAAAGGGCGGTGAGCACGCGGGCCTTGAGCAGTTGCTCGGGCGGGATGCTGGGCCGGCCCAGTTCCTCGTAGAGTTCGTCAAAGAGGGGCGAGAGCCGCTGAAGCACGAGATCCACACGCCGCTTGATGCCGCGCAGCGGATGGTCGGCGGGCACGCACTGGTTCAGGTTGATGACTGTCAGGAAGTCCGGCTGGGCTTGGGGTTTTCCGCGCATGCATCTCTGATCCTAATCACCCCGCTGTGTTCAAACTCGCGTGCGACTATTTCACCAACCTATTAGGGGCGGCAGAAAATGTTGGATGGACACCTCCCCCTGTCGCCCCTACCGGGGCTTAAACTCTTTGCCCAGTTCCCCACGGCTTGCGCCGTGGGCTACTTTCTGCCGCCGCGCTGCGGCTGCGTTCAGGATACAACCTGACCCTCTGAGTTCCTGCAACCGCTCAAGCGGGATTCTTGAATGGAGGGACAGGCGGGACGCGCTGTCCTCCTACGAGCCGCCTCACCGCCCGGCCAGCACGGACTCGATCTTGCGGCGGAGGTCGGCGTTGATGTCGTCGGGGGAGCGGTCGGCGTCCACGATGTCGAAGCCGTAGGTGGCTTGCAGGCGGGTGAATTGCCGGGCCATGAGCGACTGGTATTTCAGGAAGCTGTCGAACATGTCGCGCGAGAGGCCGAGGTCCATGCCGCTCTCCCAGTAGTCGAGGGCCTTGTTCTTGGCGAAGTTCCGCTGCACGAGCTGCTCGGGCGTGATGTTCAGGTAGAAGACGGCGTCGGGCACGAGCGCGATGCCGTAGAGGTTCTTCAACCACGCCTCGTCCATGCCGCGCACGAGGTCGCGGGCCATGAGGGTGTAGATGTAGCGGTCAGCCAGCACCATGAAGCCGGCCTTGAGCGCGGGCAGCATGATGTTCTCGACCTGGTCGGCGAAGTCGGTGGCGTAGAAGAGGCTCAGGGTGGTGCGGCTGAGGTTGTTGCCGTTCTGGGCCTTCTCGAGTTCCTCGCTGACGAGGGAGGAGCGCTTGAGGCCGACTTGCACGGTGGCGTGGCCGCTGCCTTCGAGCCACTGGACGAGCTGGGCGATTTGCGTGGAGCGGCCGGAGCCGTCCGCGCCCTCGACGACGATGAGCTTGCCACGGAGTTTTTCCTCCTCCACGCCGGGGATGCCCTCGCCGTAGAAGCGTTTGGGCGTGGGCGTGGGGATGATGACTTCCGGCGTGCGGGGCGCGAGGCGTTTGGTTTTGCGCGGGGCGGGCATGGTCAGGCTTTCTTGAACTCGAAGCCCGGCAGGTCAATGCGGTCGGCCACGAGCTTGCGCACGATGGTCTGCTGCGTCTCGACCGTTTCGTTGGCGTCAATGACGTTGAAGGAGAACTCGCGGCTCATGGCGAGGTATTGCTCGAGCATCCGGCCCTGGAAGATGCGGAAGCTCTCATAGGGATCGGTGGAGAAACCCATGTCCATGCCGGCCTCGAAGTATTTCAGCTCGGGCCGGCCGTCGAGGATGCGGTTCAAGGACACTTCCAAGTCCGCGCGGAAGAAGAAGGTCATGTCCGGCAGCGCGGCGAAGCTGTAGAGGCCGCGCACCCATTCGGACGGGCAGGTCCGCACGATGGCGCGCGCGAAGGCGGTGAAGAAGTAGCGGTCGCAGAGCACGAGGTAGCCGGCGCGCAAGAGCGGCACGAGCTGGCGTTCGTAGCGGTCCGCGAAGTCCGTGGCGTGGATGAGGCTGAAGGTGGTGGGCGTGAGCAGGGTCATCTTCTTGCCCTTGCTGGTGGCGGCCTTGACCAGCTCGGAGGAGTTCCATTCGCTGAAGAAGACTTTCAGCCCGCGCAGTTCCAGCCAGCGTTTGAGCAGGTAAATCTGCGTGGACTTGCCGGAGCCATCGAGGCCCTCGACCGCGATGAGGCGGCCGGGGAAACCAAGTTCTGCAAAGGTCTTCATCATGTCGGACGCCCAAGGCTAAGAGCCGCCCAGCGGAAAAACCAAGCAATTCATCGCAGGTTCAAAGCGGCCGCCATGGCGAGGAAAGTCGCCTTGGTGGCGAGGCCAACCACTTCGCGCACGCCGGGGATGTTGATGGCCACGATGACCATGATGAAGCCATACTGGCAGAGCTTCCAGTAAGTCTCGTAGCTCATGCCGATGGCGTTCTTGAGCACATGGGAGCCGTCCAGCGGCGGGATGGGGAGCAGGTTGAAGAAGCAGAGGAACAGGCTCAGGACGGCCATGCGCAAGCCCACTTCCTCGAAGCCCGCCACGCCGGCCAGGGCGCAGCCTTTGACGAGCGCCAGCAGGGCGAAGGCCAGCAGGACGTTGATGGCGGGTCCGGCGAGGGCGACGAGCGTGTCGTCCCGGCGCGGGCTGCGGAGGTTGGAGATGTTCACCGGCACGGGCCGGCCCCAGCCGATGATGAAGCCGGCAAGGGCGGAGTTGCTCAACGAGAGGAAGATGCCCAGCAACGGCAATACCACGGTGCCGATGAGCTCCATGTGCATGATGGGGTTGAGCGTGACGCGGCCCTGGTTGTAGGCCGTGTCGTCGCCGCACTTCCACGCCACCCACGCGTGTGCCCACTCGTGGAAGGTGAGCAGCGGGATGAAAAACAAGTAGGTCAGCAGCCCGTCAAATATCGCCGATTGCGTCATCGCGCGCTGAAGGTAGCCGAGGAACGGGCAAAGCCAAGCGGAAGTCGGCGTGGAACGCGGTCTCATCCGGAACTCGCTGACGGCATTTGCCAAACCGGTCGAGGTTTTCCATGCTGGGCCCATGCACCGTTTCCTACTGGTTTGGACTTGCGCCTGCCTCCTCACCACCGTTCAGGCTGCGGAAATTCCCTGGCCCAAGCTGCCCGAGCGCAACGGCCCCATCATCATCCCCGCGCAGGAGTGGCCCGCACGGCCCGGCCCGCGCGAGGTGCGGGTGTTGGTGCATTATCCCGACGGCACGCGCGCGAGCATCGGACCGCGCACGGGCATCTTGCTCACGCTGCACAACTGGGGCGGGACGGATTGCGTGGGCACGGCCAGCCCCGCTGCGCTGGCGAAGGAGTTCAACTGCGTCGCGCTCTGCGTGAACTATCTGCAGAGCGGTCAGAAAGATTCCATCGAAGGCCCAGAGCCGTATGACTTCGGCTGGCTACAAGGGCTCGATGCCTTGCGCGCGCTGTGGCTGGTGTTCCACGAGTTGGACAATACCAAGACGCCCTTCGCGCGCGGTCGGCTGTTCGCCACCGGCGGCAGTGGCGGCGGCAACGTGACGCTCATGGCCAACAAGCTGGCGCCGCGCACGTTCACGGCCGTCGTGGACATGTGCGGTATGACGTAGCTCAGTG
>JBJTAU010000015.1:0-3156 GCA_046090965.1 Limisphaerales bacterium
GCTCGACGCCCTGCTCACGCCCGAGGTCAAGCTCTTCGCCATGGTCCACATCTCGAACGCCCTTGGCACCCTCAACCCCGTCGCCGAGCTCTGCGCCCGCGCGCGCCGGCTCGGCATCACGACGCTCGTGGACGGCGCGCAAAGCGCCGGCCACCTCCCCGTGGACGTGCAAGCCCTCGGCTGCGACTTCTACGCCTTCAGCGGCCACAAGATTTGCGGCCCAACGGGCATCGGCGCGCTCTACGGGCGCAAGGAAGTTCTCGAGAACACCCCTCCGTGGCACGGCGGCGGCGAGATGATCGCCACCGTGGACTACTTCCAGAGCACGTGGAACACCCTCCCGCACAAATTCGAAGCCGGCACGCCCGACCTCTCCGGCCCCGTCGGCCTGCACGCCGCGCTCGACTACCTCGACGCCCTCGGCCGCGAAAACATCTTCCGCCACGACCTCGAACTCGCCACCTACGCCTACCAACGCCTAAGCGAACTCAACGGCGTCCGCCTCTTCGGGCCCAAGGGCGAACGCGGCGGCCTCGTGAGCTTCCTCCTCGACGACGTGCATGCCCACGACGTCGTCACCATTGCCGACCGCTACGGCGTGGCGCTGCGTGGCGGGCACCACTGCACCCAGCCGCTCATGAAGAAACTCGGCGTCCCGTCAACGGCTCGCGCCAGCTTCTACTTCTACAACACCCGCGCCGAAGTGGACCGCTTCATCGAGGTGGTGCGGGAGATAAAGAAGTTCTTCGGGGCGTGACCTGACAGGGATTGTCGGCCTGTGAATGACAGCGGTTCTGGGACGGTTCCCCTCCCCCGTCCTGCCGACGGGACTGAAGCCGCCCCTTACCGCTTCCCCAACCGCTCCAGCAGCTTCGCGTGGATGTTGCCGAAGCCGCCGTTGGTGAAGACGCAAATCACATCGCCGCCCTGCGCGTGCTGGCCGAGCTGCTGCACGATGGTATCCACGTCCGGCAGGAAGCGGGCGCGCTTGCCGCGCGCCTGAAGGTCGGCCTCCAGCCTCCGGGTGTCGAGCGTCTCCTCCGGCCGGAGCTGGTTCGAGAACGCCACTTCCGCGATGATGATGTCGTCGGCATCGCCGAAGGCCGTGGGGAAGTCGCTTTGAAAAACGTTGCGGCGCGTGCTCTGCGTGCGCGGCTCGAAGACGGCCCACAGCTTCTGCCCCGGATACTTGATGCGCAGCGCCTTGAGCGTCTCGCGAATGGCGGTGGGGTGATGACCGAAGTCGTCCACGACGGTCACGCCGCCCGCGACGCCGCGCACTTCCATGCGGCGCTTCACGCTCTTGAAGGTGTCGAAGGCCGTCTGAATCTGCTTGTTCGAGATGCCGCAGTGCTTCGCCGCGCCGACGACGGCGAGGGCGTTGCGCACGTTCAGCTCGCCAACCAGGTTGACCTGGAACTTGCAGCTCGGAGTCTCGAAGACACTGGCGGTCGCGCCCAGCCGGACATTGGTGGCGCGCACAGCGTTGTTCTCGCCCAGGCCGAAGCGCTTCACCGGGCAGTGCGTGACGTTGAGTAGCGGCGCGAGGTTCGGATCATCCCCGTTGCCCAGCAGCAGGCCGTTGCGCGGGATGAGGCGGATGAAGTGCGAGAAACTCTTCTGCACCGCCGCCACGTCGGGGAAGATGTCCGCGTGGTCGAGCTCCAGGTTGTTGATGATGGCGACCTCAGGCAGGTAGTGGACGAACTTGCTGCGTTTGTCGAAGAAGGCGGTGTCATACTCGTCGCCCTCGATGATGAACCACTCGCTGTCGGTGAAGCGCGCGCCCGCGCCGAGGTTCGTCGGGATGCCGCCGATGAGGTAGCTCGGGTTCAGCCCCGCGCACTCGAAGACCCACGTCAGCAGCGAAGTCGTCGTGGTCTTCCCATGCGTGCCGCTGACGACGAGGGAGCGCTTGCCCCGGATGAAAAACTCCTTCAGCAGTTCCGGCAGCGAGCAGTAACGCAGCTTGCGGTCGAGCACGGCCTCGACTTCCGGATTGCCGCGCGACATGGCGTTGCCGATGACGACGAGGTCGGGCTTCGACGCGAGATTCTTCTCATCGTAGCCGGAGATGACCTCGACCTTCCGTTCCGCGAGGAAGGTGGACATGGGCGGATACACATTCGTATCCGAACCCGTGACGCGGAAGCCGCGCGCCTGCATCGCCGCCGCCGCGCTGGCCATGGCCGTGCCGCAAATCCCCACGAAGTGAACCGACCGGATGTCCGAAAGCATGGCGCGATGATGCGAGATGCCACCGGCGTGGGAAGCAGGAATTCTGCGGGGCGCCAGAAAAGTTGTGTTGCATTCGCCGGCCGGTGAAGCACCAGCCGCACGGAATCAATACACGCCCTCGACGATGGTCTTCTCCATCGCGCCGAAGGGCCGGACGTCGCCGACGCCGTCCCAGGCGTAGGGCGGGCGCGGGGCGCGGCGGATGGTCTCGTCGCGTTCGAGGAAGCGGGGCATGAAGAATTCCTTGGTGAGGGTGGTAAGCTCCACGCGGCCCCATTCGCCGTAGCCGACGGTGTCGTCGGTCTTGTCGGGATTGACCACGCGCAACACAGCACGAGGCTGCGGGGCGTAGTAGGTGGCGGAGAAGTTGTCCTCGGGCTGGAGTTCCACGCTGGCGGCGAGGCCCATGAGGGTGTTGCCGTAGGTGGGGTAGAAGCCGATGCGGTTTTCGAGGAGTTCCTCGATGATGAAGCGGATTTCCTGCGGCTTCATGGAGGTGCCGCCGCAGAAGACGCCGCGGATGCCGGCTTCCCAGAGGTTGACCTTCTCGCCGAGGGCTTCGAGGAGCTTGGGCGTGGTGAAGAGGCCGCTGACCTTGCGGTGCTGGAGAATGATGGCCGCCTGATCCACGACGTGGGCCATGTATTGCTTGGCGACGTCGTATTGCTTGTTTGAGATGAGCTTCTTCACGAAGCGCGGGTCGAGGTCAATGAAGTAGCAGGAGCTGCCGCGGACGTTGGCGAGGTGCTCGATGGCGAGGCGGAGGCGGCGCGGGCCGGTGGGACCCATCATCAGCCAGGCGCCGCCGCGCGGGAAGTGGGCGTCGGAGATCTTGTCGCTGAACTCGGAGTAATCCACGCGGAAGTCGTTCCAGCCGATGCGCTGCTTGGGCATGCCGGTGGTGCCGCCGGTCTCGAA
>JBJTAU010000016.1:0-2801 GCA_046090965.1 Limisphaerales bacterium
GTAGTGATACCCGAGCGTCGCCGTCGCGGTGTAGAACGCGTCGCGGTAGATGCGCGTGTTGGCGTCGACGTTGGGATTGTCGACCGCGAGGGTGGAGTTTGTGGGGCTGATGATGGTGTCGGCGCCGCGGTTGCCGATGGCAGTGCGACCGATGTATTGCACGCCGGCGCCGACGCGCAGGCCCTTCAGCTTGGTGCTCGTGAAGCGGTAGTCGGTGTAGAGGTTGGACGTGAACTTCGGCTGATCGCTGGTGGTGATGGCGCGCGGATCGGTGGTGGCCTTGAAGGCGACGATGTTGTTCCACGCGGCGGCGGCCGCGGCGGCGTCGGGCGAGCGGTTGGCGACGGGGACGTTGAGGTCGACCGTGGCGGCGTTGCTCCCGTCGATGACGACACCGGCGTCGAGCACGATCTGGCGGAGCGAGGCCTCGTTGGCGGCGAGGTAGGCGAACTCGTCCTTGCGCGGGTTGACGCTCTGGTTGGTGGGGATGCCGGCGTTGGCGGTGAGGCGCCAGTTTTTCGTCACGTTGGCGACGATGTCGATTTCGTAGCCGCGGTTCTGCGTGTCGGAGAAATCAAACGTGACCGTCGAGAGCTGGGTGAGGCCGCGGTTGTTGAGGCCGTTGGGGTTCTGGTCGCCGACGCGGTTGGCGTCGACGATGTTGGCGTATTTGCGGGTGTTGCCGGTGTTGTCGAAGGCGGCGTCGATTTGCTTGCCGCTGTATTTGCCGATGGAGGCGTTGATGCGGCCGTCGAGGAGCGTGAAGCGGAGGCCGGCGTCCCAGCCTTCGCCGGTGGAGACCGGCAGGGCCTGGCCGGGGATGGTGATGCCGGCGCCGGGCGGGCGGAAGGACTCGGCGTAGTTGGCGTAGACGCTGGCCCAGCGCGTGAGGTGGAAGACGCCGCCGTAGCTGTAGGTGGTGGCGCGCACGTTGACCTCGGGTGCGGAGTAATCGTCGCGGAAGCGGTCGTTGGCGTATTGCGGGAGCGGCTTGAAGGCTGCGTCGCGCGGGCGCGCGGCGGCGTCGAGCTTGGCGCCGTTGCCGGTGAGGTTGCCGGCGGCGTCCTTGGCCTGATAGGTGAGTTTGAAATAATCCGCGGGACCGATCGGGCGGTAGTAGATGGTGTGTCCGTCCCAATTGGCGGGGTAGTCGGCGAGGGTGTTGTTGGTGTTGTTGCCGGAGTAGTTGAGGGCGACGACGGAATCGCGGCGGGCGCCGCCGATGAGGTTGAGGCGGTTGTTGAAGAACTTGGTGTTGAGCGCGGCTTGCGCGTAGCGGAAGGCGGTGTCGGAGGCGCGCAGCGTGCCGATGCTGCGGAGGTCGGTGACCTTGGAGACGGAGTAGGTGGTCGACGTGCGCGCGATCGGATCGACGTAGCTGACGCTGCTCGGGTAGGTGAGCGGCTGCGTGGGGTTGTTCCAGTAGAAGCGGTAGGTGAAGTTGTCGTCGACGGAGCGGCGGCGGATGTCGGGGTTGCGGTTCATCACGCTGGTGTCGGCGTTGAGGTCCATGCGCACGAGGCGGGCGCCGGCGATGACATTGGCGCGGAAGGAACCGAACTTGGTGTCGTCGAACACGAGCGCGGTGGCGACGCGGCCCTCGCGGATCTTGTAGTGGTAGTAAAACGTGGAGGCGAGGGCCTCGCTGTAAACCTGCTTGAAGTTGGGATTCGGCGCGCCGGTGGGGAGCGTGGCGTTGATGTCGATGACGGCGTTGCCCATGCGCGAGGCGGCGGTCTCGACGTGCTTGTCGGTGCGCGCGAGCGTGCCGGCGGCCTCGAAGAACAGGTGCTCGCCCTGCTGGTGCTCGGCGAAGAGCGCGGTCTCGTGGAAACCGTATTCAAGCGTCGGGACTTTCGGCTGGATGACGGTCTCGCGCGTGGGGCGCCGGAAAAGCGAACCGGACTCGGCGAGGCGGAAGAGCGCATCGCCGCCGTAGTAGCTGTCGATCATCGGGCCGCCGTTGACGTTGAGGTTGGCGGTGGAGAGGGCGAGCTTGCCGCCGACGGGCACGGCGGCGTTGGCGGCGCCGCCCATGGTGTTCCAGGTGTTGGCCCAGTTTATCACGACGCCGGGGTCCAGGCCGGGGATGTAGCGCGGCTGCGGCGAGGTGCTGGAGCCGAGGCGGGAGATGCCCTTGGCGTCGGAGTTGGCGATGGCGTCGATCGCGAGCGGCACGGTCGTGGTGCCGTCCCAGCCGGAGATCGATTCAGACATCGTCTCGCGGCCCATGATCGTGCTCTGGAGGTAGTATTCGTATTCGGCGCGAATCTGGGTGCGGCGGAAGGGCTTGAAAGTCGCGGCAACGTGCGCGCCCTTGCGCCGATCAAACTCGAGGTCGCGCCAGGTGTCGGCGTCCTGCCAGAGGAGGTTGGCGCGGACGGCGAGCTTGTCGTTGATGGGGTGGTTGAGATCGAGGGTGGTGCGGAACTTGTTCCACGAGCCGAACTGCATCCCGAGAGTGTCGAACGCCTTGTCGGTGCGCGCGCGTTTGGTGAGGCCGTTGACGACGCCGCCGAGGCCGCTGGTGCCGATGAGGAGGGCGTTGGGGCCGCGCGCGTAGTCGATGCGCTCCTGCGAGTAGGTGTCGGCGTTGAGGCCGAGGAGGAAGAAGTTGCGCTGCGTGCCGTTGGTCTGGAGGCCGCGCGACATCACGGAGGAACCGCCTTCGTTGTCGTTGTAGCGGTAGGCGCTGAGCGAGACGATCGGCATGTAGGAGCCGACGGACCACGTCATGGCCTGCTCGGTGTCGTAGTACTCCAGCAGCCCCGACTTGCGGATGACCTGGCTCTTCTCGTCGA
>JBJTAU010000017.1:0-8776 GCA_046090965.1 Limisphaerales bacterium
CGCACACGGCGGCACCGGTGCCGCCGTGTGCGACCATTACAGCAAGCTCGCGATGGAACTGCATCCCGAGCTGCCCAAGGAACACAAACACCTCGCCTGGCTTTCCCTCGACTCCGCCGAAGGCCAGGAATACTGGGCCGCCATGGAACTCATGGGCCGTTACGCCGCCGCCAACCACGCCCTCATCCACCGCCACCTCGCCGAGCACCTCCGCCTCGAAGTCCTCCTCGACCTCGAAAATCACCACAACTTCGCGTGGAAGGAACGTCACCTCATCAACGGCGTCGAGCGCGACCTCGTCGTCCACCGCAAAGGCGCGACCCCGGCGGGCGCGGGCGTCCTCGGCATCATCCCCGGCTCCATGGCCTCACCCGGCTACGTCGTGCGCGGCAAAGGCGGCGCTGGCTCCCTCAACTCCGCCTCGCACGGCGCGGGCCGCGTGATGAGCCGCAAGAAAGCCACCGCGACCTTCGAGTGGCATAAGGTCAACCGCGTGCTCAAAGAGGCCGGCGTCCACCTCATCAGCGCCGGTCTCGACGAAGTCCCGATGGTCTACAAAAACATCCACCAAGTCATGGCCGCGCAAAGCGACCTCGTGGAAACCCTCGGCCAATTCGACCCCAAGCTCGTCAAGATGGCCCCGCATGGCGAGCGCCCGGAGGATTGAGCGCGAAGTCGTCAGCAGCCCATCCACGCACTGGCAGCCTGGAGCGGGTCTTGGTTTGAAATGTAGTTACGGGAGCATCGTCAGGTTTCCTCCGTCCAACTTGCCGATGAAACCCAGCCTCACCCTTTCCATCCTGATGGCCGGCCTCCTCGTCGGCGCTTCCCCTTGCCTCGCGTTGGTGCAGATCGCCGAGGTGTCCAAAGAGCGCGCGAAGGAGATGGGTGTCACCCTCCGCTCGCGACCGAACGGCGATGCCGGCGTCGCGGTGTGGATCGAGTTCAAAGCCGCCGGTGCGCTCAAGAATTTCACCCGCGTCGAGCTGCGCATGACCTCGGGTGGGAAGCACCTCGTCTCCGCGCCGCTCCAGGTGACGCGCAAGGCCGGCGACCTCGTGGAAGCCTACTTCTCCGCGGACCCCGCCAACTCGCCGGCTGCACGCTCATGATTGCGGTGACGGATTCCCCGCGCTCCCACTTCGGCTACGAGTTTGCGGTGAAAGACTTCGTTGACCTGGAAAAGCTCCGGTGACGCACCGCCGCGCCGCGCGCCGCTTGACAAGTCCCCGCCGCGCCGATTGAGTCGCGCGCGTGAAGCACACCCGCAATTCCCTGTCTCGTCGCGCAACGCTCTGGTGCGCGTGCGTGCTCGCCAGCCTGCTTTTCCTCGGCCCCGTTTCCGCCGCCGACCAGCCGGAGAAGGCCAGCGCAGCAACGACGAACACGGTTACCGGCAAGTGGATTTACACGCTCGAAGTCTCGCTCGACACCGCGCTCGACTTCACCGCAGAACTGAAACAGGACGGCGAAAAGGTCACTGGCTTCGTCACGGTGCAGGAGCTGAAAACGGCGATTGAAAAGGGCCAGTTCAAGGACGGTCAGCTCACCTTCGAAATCCCGCGCGAGTATGGCGGCGTGAAGTTCACCTCGCGCTATCGCGGCAAAGTCACCGCCGACAAAATCACCGGCCAGATCGTCGCCGGCACCGCGCCGCTCGAACGCACTTACGAGTGGAACGCGAAGCGCGAGAAGGTGGCGAAGCCGTGAAGCCCCAACGTAGATCTCACATGAGCAAAACCACCTACGCCGACTACACGTCCGCCCTCGAACCACTCTACTCCGCCGTCCTCGCCGACGTGCTGGATTCGCTCGGTTACCGGCATCAGGCGCTGCCCGCGCATATCCGCCCGCTCACGCCGACGAAGAAGATTTGCGGCCGCGTCTTCCCGGCGATGGCGCGCGCGACCTACAAGATTCCCGCCAAGCCTTACGAGCTGGAAATCGCCGCCGTGGACGCGCTCGCGCGCGGCGACGTGCTCGTGGTGGACGCGGCGGACGACCAGTCGTGCGCGTTCTGGGGCGAGCTCCTCACCACCGCCTGCCTCGCGAAGGGCGCACGCGGCGTCGTGATGACCGCCTGCACGCGCGACATGTGGAAGATTCGCGACCTCAGCTTCCCGGTCTTCGGCATCGGCTGGCATCCCGGCGACAGCAAGGGCCGCCTCGATGTCCTCGCCTACGGCGAGCCCATCAGCATCGGCGGCGTCCGCGCGAAGCAAGGCGACTGGATTCTTGGCGACGAAGACGGTGTGGTCATCATCCCGCAGGAAGTCGCCGCCGAAGCCATCCGCCTCGCGCAGGAAAAAGTCTCCGGCGAAAACCTCGTTCGTGAAGCCCTCGCTGGCGGCATGCCCGTGGGCGAAGCCTTCCGCAAGTATGGAATCCTGTGAAATAGCGAGTGGCGAATGGCGAATGTCCGTTCGCAATCCCTCCAGCCCAGCGCAGCCTAACTGAGATTCGACATTCCCATGCGTGTCCTCATCGCCGGCCTCTTCCACGAGACGCACACGTTTCTCGCCGGCACCACTGGCCTCGCCGACTTCGAGGTCCGCCTTGGCGATGAACTGCTCGCCTGCGCCGGTGACGCCTCGCCGCTCGGCGGCGTGTTGGAAGCGGCGAAGGGCTTCGGCTGGACCGTCCTGCCCACCGCCGACTTCCGGGCTTCGCCCAGCGCAACGGTGACGGACGAAGTGGTTGAGACCTTCTGGCGCGAGTTCCGCCAGCGCGCCGAGCCGGAGCTGAAACGCGGCGTGGACGGCATCTTCCTCGTGCTGCACGGCGCGATGGTTTCCGAATCGCTGCCGGACGTGGAAGGCGAGCTGCTCGGCCGCCTGCGCGCGTTGCCCGGCGCGGCGAGCATCCCGGTCTTCGGCGTCTTCGATCTGCACGCGAACTTCTCGCCCGCGATGGCGCGCCACGCGAACTGCCTAGTGGCCTACCGCGAGAACCCCCACACGGACGGACGTGAGTCCGCCGTGCGCGCCGCCGGCCTGCTCCAACGCAGCCTCACGACCGGCGAGCTACCGCGCAGGGTCTTCGAGCCGACGCCCGTAATGTGGCCACCCACTGGCACCGGCACGGCGAACGAGCCGATGCGCGGTCTGGCGGCGCTGGCCCGACGCATAGAAGCCAGCGGCGCGGGAATCTGGTCCGCGAGTGTCGTCGCCGGCTTTTCCTTCGCGGACACGCACGACACCGGCGTCAGCTTCATCGTCGCCACCACGGGCGGCGACACGGACGCACGCGCCGCCTTGAAGGAACTTTCCGCCCTCGCGCTCCGCACCAAGGAGCTCGGCAACGCCACCGAGCCGCCCGTGGACGAAGTGCTCGCGAAGCTCACGCCCGCCCCGCCCGGCCTCACCGTGCTCGTCGAGCCATCAGAAAACATCGGCGGCGGCGCGCCCGGCGACGGCACCGGCTTGCTGCGCGCGATGCTGAAACACCGCTTGCCCAACTGCGCCATCGCTATCAACGACCCGCAGGCCGTCACACAACTCGCGTCGCCTCCACTCGGTGCGCGCGTCACGTTGCCCATCGGCGGCAAGGGCAGCCCGCTCGATGCCGGCCCGCTGTCGCTTGCAGTCGAGTTACTCTCGCGCCGCGATGGACGCTTCGAGTTGGTGGACAAGCAAAGCCATCTCGCCTCGATGTGCGGCAACGCCTTTGACATGGGGCCGTGCGCCGTCGTGCGCCACGGTGAACTCACCATTCTGCTCACGAGCCGCAAGACGCCGCCGTTCGACCTCGGCCAGTGGCGCAGCCAGGGCTTGGAGCCGAAGAGTTTTTCCTTCATCGGCGTGAAGGCCGCTGTCGCGCACCGCCGGGCCTACGTTGGCATCGCCGCGCGGATGCTGTGGGTGGACTCGCCCGGCCCGTGCACCCGCAACCTTCGCGCGCTGCCCTACCGCCGCATCCGCCGGCCAGTGTATCCGCTGGATTGAAGGCGACGTTCGCCCGGCTTTCCGCTAAGTGTCTCGTTCAATGAAAGTCGTGGTGACGTGCGGGCCGGGCTACGAGCCGATTGACCAGGCGCGGCGCGTCACGAATTTCTCGACGGGCCGGCTGGGCATCGCGTTGAGCAACGCTTTCACCGCGCGAGGCTGGAACGTGACTTGCCTCAAGGGCGAGCAGGCCACCTGTGCCGACCCGCTCCACGCGCAGCGCGTCCTGCCGTTCTCCACCAACGACGATCTGGCGGCGAAGCTAGTGGCGATCGCGGGTGAAGGCGGCTGGAATGCCGTCCTCCACGCGGCGGCGCTATGTGACTTCCGGGTGGAGCGCGTGCTGAACGAAGCGGGCGAGCCGATCGCGTCGCCGAAATTCTCCTCGCGCGCCGGGCGGTTGAACCTCGTGCTCGCGCCGGCCACGAAAGTTCTGCCCCGGCTGCGCGAATGGTTTCCGCAGGCCCGCCTGGTCGGTTGGAAATACGAGCTGGCCGGGACGCGCGACGAGGCCTTCGCGAAGGCCCAGGCGCAGTTGACCGAGAGCCGCACGGACGCGTGCGTGCTCAACGGCGCGGCTTACGGAAGCGGGTTCGCCTGCTGCACGCCATCGAGCGTCCACGCCTGCGCGGACGCGGAAGCACTGGCGGCTTGGCTGATCCGGTGGCTGGAGGCGGCGCGTGACGGCTCCGCTCAGGCGAAGTCGTAAACGGTGACCTTTTTCCAGAGCGCCTTGCAGTTGTCGACGAACTTCAAGTGCTCAGGATGCACCTGATAATCGTCCTGCGCCTGCTTGTTCGGGAAGACGAGGTTCAGCGCCACCTGATAGGACTGGTCCACCACGGGACGGTGGCTGCCGACCATCTTGCCCATGTGGAATTGCAGCACGCCGGGAATCGGCGCGAGGTATTTCTTCCCACCGGCGATGAGGTCATCAGCAGCCTTCGGGTTGGCGGGGTCGGTCCAAAAAATCACAACGTGCGAAAACATAGGCGCGCAGCGTAGAGGCGTCGGCGAGCGACTGGCAATGCGATTTCCAATTGTGTTGCCTCGGCTAAAAAACTTTCCCCGCGCCAAGAGTTCCGTTTCAATCCCCGCCATGCAAAGCCGTCTCGCTCTCGTGCTGCACGCGCACCTGCCCTTCGTGCGCCACCCGGAGCACGACCGCTTTTTGGAGGAGACGTGGCTGTTCGAGGCGGTCACCGAGACCTACCTCCCGTTGGTTCAGGTGATGGAAGGCTGGGCCACGCTCGGCATGGAGACGCGCCTCACACTCACGCTCTCGCCCACGCTGTGCGCGATGCTGCTGGACCCGCTCCTGCAAGACCGCTACGTGCGGCATCTCGAAGGCTTGCTCGAGCTCGCCGACAAGGAAATCCACCGCACGCACTGGGACCGTGAGTTCCGCGAACTGGCGTGGATGTATCACCACCGGCTCACCAGCCTTCGCGCGACTTACTTCGCCTACGGCCGCAACCTCGTCGGCGCGTTCCGCAAGTTTCAGGAACAGGGCCGGCTCGAAATCATCACCACCGCCGCCACGCACGCGCTGCTGCCGCTGCTGAACCACCCGCCGTCCATCCGCGCGCAAATCCTCACCGCGCGCGATCACTACCGGAGCTGCTTCGGCTGCGACCCGCGCGGCATCTGGCTCCCGGAATGCGCCTACGTCGAGGGCGTCGAGGGCGTGTTGCAGGAGGCGAACATCCGCTGGTTCATCATGGACACGCACGGGCTGCTGCACGCGCGCCCGCGTCCGCGCTACGGCGTCTTCGCCCCCGTGCTCACGCCCAACGGCATCGCCGCCTTCGCGCGCGACCTCGAATCCGCCCGCCAGGTCTGGAGCCGCAACGAGGGCTACCCCGGCGACGTGCGTTATCGCGACTTCTACCGCGACGTCGGCTTCGACCTCGACTTCGACTACGTCCGTCCCTACTTGCCCAGCCCGGACCTGCGCGGTTTCACCGGCCTCAAGTATTGCCGCATCACCGGCCCCACGCCGGACAAGGAAGTCTATGACCGCGCCTTCGCGCTGGCGGCCGTCGAGGACCACGCCAGCCATTTCCTCGACGCCCGCCGCGAGCAGGCCCGCAAGCTCGGCGAGATCATGGACCGCCCGCCGCTCATCGTCGCCCCCTACGACGCCGAGCTCTTCGGCCACTGGTGGTATGAAGGCCCGGACTTCCTCGACCTCTTCGTGCGCAAGGCCCACTACGACCAGCAGGATTTCAAACTCGTGTCGCCGAGTGATTACCTGAAGGAAAATCCGACGCTGCAAGTCGTCCGGCCTAGCCCGTCGAGCTGGGGCGAGGAAGGCTACTGGAAGCTCTGGCTCAACGAGACCAACGAGTGGATTCTCCCGCACCTCACCGTGGCGCAGGAACGCATGACCGCCCTGGCCCGCGCGCATCCGGACGCCGCCGGCCTCACCCTCCGCGCGCTGAATCAAGCCGCCCGCGAACTCCTCCTCGCGCAATCCAGCGACTGGCCCTTCATCCTGCGCACCGGCACCAGCCCGGACTACGCGCGCAAGCGGGTGAAAGACCACCTCCTGCGCTTCATCGCCCTGCACGAGATGCTCACCGCCACGCGTGTGGACGAACCCTGGCTCGCCCGCATCGAGTGGCTGGACAACCTCTTCCCCGACGTGAACTACCGGTATTGGGGGTGAGGCGAAGGGTGAATTCAGAGCAGTTAGGACGGGCTTCAGCCAAAATCGGCTTGCGCACGCCCGTCGGAAGCCGCTCAGATGATGCGCTTGAAATGCCGGACCTTGACCCTCTGCCTTTGCGCCGCCCTTACCCTGACCGTGTCCGCGTGCCGGAAGAAACCCGCCGCCGCGCCGGCACCCGAGCCGCCACCACCAGCCAACGCGGCGAACGCTTTGGAAATGGCGATGTCGAATGCAACGGCCCTGACGATGGGGTTGCAGGAATACATGGCCAAGAACGGAAAGCCACCCGCCGACTTGAACGAACTGGTCACCGCCAAGCTGGTGCAGAAGATCCCGCCGCTGCCGCCGGGCTACAAATACGAGATTGACGCTAAACGGAAGCAGGTGACCGTCACGAAGCAGCCGTAGGCACTTCGGGGAGGTTATTGCGGGACGGCCACGGGCGTGGCGGGAGGCACGTAACCGACATGCCAAGGAAGTTTCCACAGGTCAGGCAGCTTCACGTATTCGACGTGGCCGTCGAACATGACCGAGTTGACGCCCTGACCGTGACGTGACACGCACACGCGGGCCATGCCGGAGTTGTTGCCGCCCCAAAGCGCGCGGGGCGGCGCGGCGTCCGCCGCGGGGGGCCAAGTGTCCACCCAGCCGCCGTCGAGGAAGAGTGGCTGCTTGGAGGGGCTGCCGTCTTCGCCGTTGCGGAAATAGTTCCCGGTGATGCCCGAGACGCGTGGTTGATACCAGGCGTTGATGGTGTAACTGCCGGTGGTGCCGCCAATGAACGAGGCGGCGCTTCCATACCAGGCACCAAACGCGGGCCAAGGGTTAGCCGAGGGCGGCGCAGTGTAGTTGACGGGAAAACCATTAGCCGGATCAGCTTTGGTGCTCGGGCATAGCCAGACACGGTCGCTGTCGATTCGGGAGGCCGCGTTGGAACGCAACAATGGAATCCAGAAATTCCAGTTGGCGATGCCGTTGACGTCGTCGTAGGGCATCAATTTATCCCCGTAGGTGCTGACATACATATGCATGGACAAACCCAACTGCTTGATGTTGTTGACCGACTGGATGGCTTTGGCTTTGTCCTTCGCCTTGCCCAGCGCGGGCAAGAGCAGCCCCGCCAGCATGGCGATGATCGCGATCACCACAAGCAGTTCAATAAGGGTGAACGCGATTTGTTCACGGCGGCTGGGTGAGAGGGCTTTCATGGTGTTCAGCGGTCTGACTGACGGCGAACGTCCCCGCCGACTTCACCCCTGTCAAGCCCGCCGGACCTGCGGCGGCGACCTGGCCTGAGGCTGTAGCGGCGCTCTGTGAGCGCCGAACGTGCGAAGTCCGGCGGTCACAGACCGCCGCTACAGGGACCGAGCCTGCACCTGCCGCAGCACGCGCGGAAGCAGGGCACAGACGGTTTCCACTTCCTCCGCCGTGCTGGCCCGGCACAGCGAGAGACGCACCAAGGCGTTGGCCTCGGCGGCGGGAGCGCGCATCGCCAACATCACGTGCGACGGCTCCAGCGATCCCGCCGAGCACGCCGAACCGCTCGACGCGCAGACGCCTTCCATGTCCAGCGCCGCCATCAGCGCGATGCTGTCGGTGCCCTCGACGGTGAAGGCGACGGTGTTCGCCAGCCGGTGCTCACGCGAGCCGCGGAAGTGCGCGCCTTCGATGGCATCCACCGCCGCCAGCAGCCGCGCGGTGAGTGGGGCCAGATGACTTCGCGCGAACACCGGCACGCGCACGAAGCGCTCCAGAGCTTCGGTGAAGCCGATGATGGCCGGCAGATTCTCCGGGCCCGCGCGCCGCTCGTTCTCGTGTGCGCCGCCGAACTGCACCGGGTCAGGATGCAGCGGCGAGCGGATGAAGAGTGCGCCCGCGCCCTTCGGCCCGTGGAATTTGTGTGCGCAGATGGAGACGAGGTCGGCGTTGAATTGGTGGACGCCCGCGAACGGCTCCTTGCCGAACCACTGCACGGCGTCGGTGTGGAAGAGCACGCCCTGCTCGCGGCAAAGCGCGCCGAGTTCCGCGACGGGCTGCAGCGTGCCGGTCTCGTTGTTCGCGGCCATCACACTGACGAGCGTGGTGTCGGGCCGCAACGCGCGGCGGAGGTCGTCCACGCTCACGCGGCCCGTGGCGTCCACCGGCAGGCGCGTGACGG
>JBJTAU010000018.1:0-5117 GCA_046090965.1 Limisphaerales bacterium
CCGTCGAACTACAAGCTCAGTGGCATCACCGGATTGTTCAAACCGCCGCGGGCCATGTTCGTGAACCAAGTCCCCGGCAAGCCCACGCCCGAATATCTTAGCCTCTCGGAAGGCCAGCGGCAGGGCAGCCTCGAGGTGCTCCTGGGCGGCATTGACATCAAGGGTGGCAAGGTCCGGGTGAAAATCTCCGGTGAGGAGCGCACACTGTCCTTCGAGAAGGACGGACTCAAGGCGGCCGCTGCGCCGGCCGTGATTACTCAACCCGGCGTCACGCTGCCGCCGAACCAGTTCAACCCGGTGCCCGCAGCTCCGGGCGGCACGATCGTCGCCCCGCCGGGCTTGCCGCCTCCGCAGTTCAACCGACCCGCGGTCGCCCCCACACCGGTGCCAGGTGGGGCCATGGGTGCTCCAGCGGCGGCGCCCGTGATCCAAGTCAATCCCGGCGCTTCGGGTATGCCCGCGCGCACCATTCGTATGCCCGTCACCCCGACTCTGGGTCAACAGAATCAAACCTCGCCGCCGCCTGCGCCGAATGTGGAGCCCGCCACGCAGGCGTTGCTCATGGAAATCAATCGCACCAAGGATGCGTCCAAGACGATCATTGGCGAACGTCCTCCCCTGCCGCCCACCGACCTCACTGGCCGCTGACTGCCGGTTCAGCGCGCAATCCACCCGCCGCCGACCACGAGGTCGCTCTGATAGAACACGCACGCCTGTCCCGGCGTGATGGCGCGCTGCGCCGTGTGCAACTTCACCGTCGCCCCGCCGTCGGGTGTCGGCGTCACTGTCGCGGGCGTGCCGGGATGGTTGTAACGAATCTTGGCCGTGACCTCGATTGAGTCCGGCGGTGCCTCAAACGGAATCCAGTTGCAGCGCTCCACGCGGAACTCGGCGCGGTCCAGCATTGTCTCGTCACCCACGATGACGCGGTTGTTCGCTGCGTCCAGTTCCACGACGTAGAGCGGCTTGGGCGCGGAGAGGCCGAGGCCCTTGCGCTGGCCGATGGTGTAGAACTCGATGCCGTCGTGCTCTCCCAGCTTGCGCCCATGCACGTCCACGATGTCGCCGCGATGCCGCGCCGCGAGCCGCGCCGATTCGAGGAACTTCCCGTAGTCGTTGTCCGGCACGAAGCAGATTTCCATGCTCTCTTCCTTCTCGGCGGTTTTGAGCTGGCACTCGCGGGCCACGTCGCGCGTGTCCGCCTTGGTCTTGTCACCGAGTGGGAAAAGAGTTCGCTCCAATTGCCACTGTTTGAGCGAGAAGAGGAAATAGCTCTGGTCCTTGCGCGGGTCGCGGCCGCGCTTGAGCAAGGTGCGCCCCGTGATCGCGCATCGCTCTGTCCGCGCGAAATGCCCGGTGGCGATCAACTGCGCGCCAAGCTGGTCCGCGCGGTGAAGGAGCGTGCCGAACTTGAGCCGCTCGTTGCACATCACGCACGGGTTGGGCGTGCGGCCCGCTTTGTATTCCTCCGCGAAGTAGGCGATCACCTGCCGCTGGAACTCCGCCGACTCGTCCACGAGGTAGTAGGGAATGCCGAGCTGATGCGCGACCGCGCGCGCGTCCTTCACCGCCTCGGGCCCGCAGCACTTGTCCTCCGCGCGGTTCACGCAATCCTGCGGCCAGAGCTTGAGCGTCACCCCCACGAGATCGAAGCCCTGCGCTTGCAACAACGCCGCCGCCGCCGAGGAATCCACCCCGCCGCTCATCCCGATCATCACCCGCGTTTTCTTCGCTTCCGACACGCGGCGGAAGGTAGGTCGCGAGGGCAGGGGAGTAAAGGAGCGGGAGCTCAACGCAACCCGGCGCGGGCAGCCTAGTTGTTCCCCTTGAACCGGAAGGTCCACTCACCGAACTCAGTCTTGAAGAAGACGAAGGACTGCGCCTTCGGCTCCGACTTGGTCGTGCCGTCGCTGTATTCCACGACGTGCTCGCAGGTGACCTGGACTGGGAAGACCGTCGTGTCTGAGTTCGCAGGGACGCCGTCGGTGCGGAACTCGCCCTTGCGAGCAGGGGCGAACTTCATGGCCTGGTAGTTGCACGTGTTCTTCACCCGCTCGCGCGCCCAGAACTTCTCCAGCAGCTTCTTCACATCCGCGTCGGACGGCGCGCCGGCGGGCCGGGGCGCTTCGGCTACCTTGGCAGCCGGCTCGGGAGCCGCCGGGGACTCCCCCTTTTTCTTCTTCTTGGCGGGCTTCGCATCGGCGGGGCTGGCCGGTGCGGCTGGTGCAGGCTGTGTCACTGGATCGGCGGCAGATTCTACGAGCTTCGCCCCAGAACCCTCCACATCGAAGCCCTTGGGCCAGCGCGTGCGCGCGTCGTATTTCGCGCCGGTGAACTTCGCGCTGCTCCCGTTGTAGTCCACCGCCCCGAGCAGGTAGGCCCCGCGCAGGTCCGCGTCGCGAAGTCCGCGCGTGTGAAGTCCCGGATGCCCGTCACGCCGCGCAGGTTCGCGCCCCGCAACACGCAGCCTTGCAGGCTCAAGCCCTTCAAGTCCAAGCCTTCGAGATTCGCCTGCGAGAGGTTTGCCCCCTGAATGCCGGCGAGTTCGAGGTTGGCCTGCCGCAAATCCGCGCCGGTCAAATCCGCGCCGCCCATTCTGGCGCGGCTCAGGTTCGCGTTCTTCAAGTTCGCCTTCCTCATCACCGCGTCGGTCAGGTCGGCGGCGGTCAGATTAGCTCCTGCGAGGTTCGCGCTGAGCAGGTCCTCCCGACGCAGGTCGCGATTTTGCAGATCCTTCTCGCTGAGATCCCGGCCCTTGCCCACGTCCTGTGCGGCGGCGGCCGGGAGCAAGGCCAGGAGGAATAGCATCGCGAGTGGTTTGAGAAAGGTTTTCATGAGGGTGAACTAGTTGACCTTGGGTGCTGCAGGATGGGTGTCTGGTAGCGAATCGACTGGTGAATCGCAACTGGAAATCCGGCCCGTGGTGGGCCGTGGGAGGTTAAACTGCCCCGCCAAACAATCGCTCCATCTTCGCCTTCACGTCGGCATCGATCTTGATGAGCGGCGGCCAGGGGCGTTTGAAACCTTCGCCGGGAAGTTTCTTCGTCGCGTCAATGCCGAGTTTGCTGCCGATGGCGATTTCGCTCGTGGCGTGGTCGAGCACGTCGGCCGGGCCTTTGGTGAAGATGCTGTCGCGTTGCGGGTCGGTGTTGGCGGTGAGATGGAACAGCACTTCGCTGGTGTTATGCACGTCCACGTCGGCGTCCACCACCACGATGTATTTGGTGAACATCATCTGCCCCATGCCCCAGAGGCCGTGCATGATTTTGTAGGCCTGCATCGGGTAGGTTTTCTTGATGCTGACGACGACGAGGTTGTGGAACACGCCTTCCGCCGGCAGCGCGATATCGACGATCTCGGGGAAGTTCATCTTGAAGATCGGCAGGAAAAGTTTCACGGACGCGCCACCGATGTAGAAGTCTTCCATCGGCGGAATGCCGACGATGGTCGCCGGATAAACGGCGTCTTTGCGATGCGTGATGGCGGTGACGTGAAACACCGGATACGGCTCGGGCAACGTGTAATAGCCGGTGTGGTCGCCGAACGGCCCTTCCTCGCGCAACGGCTCGGTGGGATCAACGTAGCCTTCGATGACGAAGTCGGCGTTGGCCGGAACTTCGAGGTCGTTGGTTTCGCACTTCACGAGTTCAACGGATTCTTTGCGGAGATAACCGGCGAGAAGAATTTCATCCAAACCGTCCGGCAACGGCGCGGTCGCGGCGAAGGGAAACACCGGGTCGCCGCCGATGAAAATGCTGACGGGCATGCGCTCGCCCTTTTCGTAGTAACGGCGGCCATGGCGCGCGGCGACTTTCTGCAACTGCCAGTGCATGCCGGTGGTTTTGTCGTCGTAAATCTGGATGCGATACATGCCGACGTTGCGTTCGCCGGTGTCGGGGTCTTTGGTGACAACGCAGGGCAACGTGATGAAGCGCCCGCCGTCCAAAGGCCAGCATTTGAGGATGGGCAAATTGAGAAGCGTCGAGGGTCGAGGGTCGAGGGTCGAGGGCTTCTGCCAATCGGGAGCTTTGGGCCAGCTCTCGACTCTCGACTTTGGATTCTCGACCAGGTGAATGATCTCCTTGCACGGACCATCTTTCACGAGCTTCGGTTTCGCGTGGCGCAGATCCAGTGCGAGGGAGAGCAGCTTGATGGCTTCCTTGAAACTCGTCGGCGGCTTGGCCTTCATCAGCGCGCCGAGTTCGTTCGCCACTTCGTCCACGGTCTCCGCACCCATGCTCATGGCCATGCGTTTCCACGAGCCGAGCGTGTTTATGGCCACGGGGAACGGCGAAACGATGCCGTTGACGGTGGGCTGCTCAAAGAGCAGCGCCTTGCCGCCGCCGGGCAATTTCATTTCGCGGTCGGCGAGCTCGGTGATCTCCAGCTCGGTGGCGACGGGCTGGGAAATGCGTTTGAGTTCGCCCGCTTGATCAAGGGCTTGAAGGAAATCGCGGAACGAATCGAACGCCATGTCGCGAGGCTAGCAGGGGCAGGGCGGGAAGCAATCAGCAGGCTCGGTCACTTGCTGCCGGGCTTGGTGGCGGGCAGGGCGGCGAGGTCGGCGGGGAGCCGATCAGGGGCGAAGGTTTCGACGTTGAGGGCGATGAGGCTGAACATCGGGACACCGAGGTTCACGCCGCCGTTGGAGCGATCCACGACCATCGCGACGCCAGCGACGGTGCCGCCGTTGGCGCGGACAATGTCGATGGTTTCCTGCACGCGGCCGCCCTTGGTGACGACGTCTTCCACGACGAGGATTTTTTCGCCGGGCGCAATCTTGAAGCCGCGCCGGAGGACGAGTTTACCGTCTTCCTTTTCCACAAAGATGAAGCGAAGCCCAAGCTGGCGGGCGACTTCCTGGCCGATGACGAGGCCGCCCATCGCGGGGGAGATGACGGTAACCGCGCCGAGGGAGCGGACTTTATCCGCGAGAGCTGCGCCGAACTGCTCGACTATTGGCATCTGCTGCAAGGCCAGGGCGCATTGGAAGAATTGCCGGCTATGCAGCCCGCTGCGGAGGACGAAATGGCCTTCGAGAAGCGCACCGGATTCGCGGAAGAGGCGCACGGCCTCGTTGTTCGTCATGGGTGAAGTGTAATGGCTCCAGCCTTGGT
>JBJTAU010000019.1:0-13870 GCA_046090965.1 Limisphaerales bacterium
CATCGGCACGAGGACGGGGCCGTCGCCGAGCGTGGACCAGTCGTCGTGCGGGAGCGTGGCGAGGAAGAGAAATTGGCCACGACCGAGCGCGCGGCGTGTGAGCAGCGGCGAGCCATCGGCGAAGGCGGCGAGCGCGGTGGCGTCGCCGATGATGGCGGCGCGCCGGGCGATTTCGAGGTCTCCGATCGGGAGGCTGAGGCCTTCGTCGGTCTTGGCGAGCGGGCCTTCCTGCTGCTCCCACTTCGCGATTTGGAATGGCTTGTCCGCAGATGCGGGCTGTGAATCAGCCCAGCCGAGGCCGAGGAACTTGCCCGTGTCGGCGCGGCCGGGCGGGAGGAAGACGATCACGCCGCCTTCCTCGATGAAATTGCGCAGGCGTTTCTCGCCGGCGGCGTCGGGCAGCGTCGCGTGCCAGAGCAGCAGCGCAGCGTCGGTGGCGGTGTGCTCGGCGAAGGCGGCGGGGGTAAGCACCTCGGCGGGCTGGCGCGGGGCGGGCGAGAGCGCGGCGAGGCGGACATAATGGACGAGAGTGGACGGGTCTGAGATGACCGTAGCGCGGACGGCAGAGTCGGAGCCGAAAACGAAGTAAGCAGCGTTGTCGCGCGCGTTGGCGTCGGCGGGCAATTCGAGCGCGCCCCAGCCGAGGCCTTTCGCCGCGCCGAGGTCCACCTTGTGGCGCCAGCGGAGCGCGGCGCCGTCCATGTCGAGCTCGGTTTGCGACTTCGCGCCGTTGAGCGTGAGCGCGAGCGGGAAGCGCGCGGTGCCGTTGGTCGCGTTGCGGGCGAGGTCGAGCGCGAGGGACAGCTCCGCGCCATCGGGCCGCGCGCGGCGGAAGACCTCGGCGAGCGTGGCGGAGATGTTCGGCTCGCGGTCGTCGTCGAAGGCGAGCAGGCGCACGCGGACGCGCTGCGGGAGCTTGGCGAGTTGCGCGGTGACGGTCTTCCAACGCTCGTCGTCGGGCAGCCAGTTGCTGCGTTGAAGGTCCGAGGCGAGCCAGAGTTCGGCGGCTCCGGCGCGGTTCTCGACGAGCCAGTTGTGCGCGAGTTGAAGCAGCGTTGGCAAATCAGCGGCGGTGTCCGTCGGGCCGGTGAGCGTGGGTTCGAGCAGAGATTTCGCGCTGGCGAGTTGTTGCGGAGTGCGCGTGGCGGAGTCGAGCAGGACGAGGTGGGATTTGTCCTGAAATTCGCGCGCGGCTTCGGCGAGGAGTTTCACGGCCTGCTCGCGTTTCGTGACGGTTTGCCCGGCGAGGCGCGACTCCATGCTGGCCGAGCGGTCGAGCACGATGACGATGACATCGGGCGCGGGCGAGAGCGTCCAGCCGAGCCAACCGCCGGCGAGCGGGCGCGCGACGAAGAGCACGAGCGCGAGCACGGCGAGCGTGCGGAAGAGCAGGACGAGCCACTGCCGGAGCTTGGCGTGGCTGGTGGAGGCGCGCGTGACCTGGAGCAGGAACATCATCGCCGCCCACGGCTGGGGCTTGTGGCGCAGGCGGTTGATGAGGTGGATGATGACCGGCACCAAAACCAGCGGGAGGCCCCAGAGGAGGAATGGCTGGAGGAAGGTCATTCTTCAGTGTGCCCCGACTTGGTGCGCGCGCTCGGTGAGGAAGTCGGCGAGCACCTGGCCGGGCGCGGCGTCGGTGACGACTTCGCGGTAGTCGGCGTTGAATTCGAGGCAGGCCTGGCGGAGGCGGGCGCGGTGGGCGTCGAAGGCGCGCAGGTATTCGTCGCGCACCATCGCCGGCTCGGTCACGAGGCTGAAGGGGCTTTCCAAATCCTGGAAGCGCAGCGGGCGGTCGAACTTGAACTCCAGCTCCATCCGATCCAGCAGGTGGAACACGGCAAGGTCGTGCTTCTGGACACGCAGGTGTTGCAGGCAGCCGAGCAGCGGCTCCAGCTCGCAGAAGACGTCGGACAACACGATGACCAGCGCGCGGCGGCGGATTTTCTCGGCGAGGTCGTGGAGAGATTGGAGCAGGGTCGTGGCGCCGCGCGGTTCGAGGCTTTCGAGGGCGTTGAGGATTTCCTGCAAGTGCGCGGGGTTGCGGCGCGGTGGGAGTTCGGGCGCCGCTTTTTCCCCGACGCAGTCGAGGCCGGCGGCGTCGCCCTGCTGGACGGCGAGGTAGGCGAGCGTGCCGGCGAGCTGGCGGGCGAAGGCGAACTTGCTCGGGCCGGACTTGCCCGCGAAGCCCATCGAGGCGCTGGCGTCGAGCACTAGGCAACAGCGGAGGTTTGTGTCCGCCTCGAACTCCTTCATGTAGTAGCGGTCGGTGCGGCCCAGCACGCGCCAGTCGAGGCGGCGGAGGTCGTCGCCCGGCACGTAGCTGCGATACTCGGCGAACTCGACGCTGGAGCCGCGATGCGGGCTTTTGTGGTGGCCGGAGACGCTGCCCTCCATCGCGAAGCGCGACACCAGCGGCAGGTGCGCGAGCTGCGCGAGCGCGGCGGGGTCGAGGAAGGAATGGGGCTTCGTTTCCAAGCGAATCAGGCGGCGGCCAGTTGGCGTTCCCAGCGTGCAGCAGCCGCACGGAACGCGGCCTCGTGCTCGGGCCAGTCGTGGAGCGTGGCGGGGTCGAAGTCCGCGCCGTTGGGCCAGACAAGCGTGTGCGCCTCGGAGTCGAGGCGGACTTGGCCGAACACGGCGGGGTCATTCAACGGACCGAACAACTCCCCAGCCAGCATGGGCGCGAAGTTGATGGTGCGTTCCAGCCCGTCAGCGAAACAAACGCGCAAGGTGAACGGAGCGACTGGCTCGAAGGACTTCACCCGATGGATGGGATGGTTCATGGCGGTAGCTTACTCCAAAGGCCGGATGGGGAAAGGTTTTCGTCCCTGCTGGAGCAGATTCCAGTCGTTCAGCAACTCCTCTTGATGGAGCTCGGCCCAAGCCTCGACCAGTCGTTGCTGCCGCGTGGGCAGTGAACCAGAAAGCAAGCTCACGGGTGTGATGGTGAAGACCGCCGCGTGCTCCTGATAGTAGGCGTGGAAGTGAGCTGCATGGTGCTGGCCACCCGCCTCGAAATACATGCGGATGACGATGCCGAAGAAGCGGGAGAGTTCAGGCATGACCGCCGCTATGCTTTCACTGCTTGACCACGCAACTCCGCCAGCAGTCGCTCGATGATCTTTGGACTCGTCACGCCTTCGGTCTGCGCCTGGAAATTCGTCAGGATGCGGTGCGTGAGGACGGGTTGGGCGACGGCTTCGATGTCTTCCATGCGGACGAGGTAGCTGCCTTTGAGCACGGCGTGGGCTTTCGCGCCACGGATGAGGTATTGCACGGCGCGCGGGCCGGCACCCCACGTCACCCACTTCTTGATCCACGCGGGCGCGGAGGCGTCGTCGGGGCGCGTCATGCGGACGAGGTCCACGGCGGTGTCGTAGATGTGATCAGGCACGGGCACGCGCTGGATGAGCTGCTGGAAGGCGATGACCTGCTCGCCGGTGATGAGCTTCGCGAGCGCGGCAGGCGCGGCTCCGGTCGTGGCGCGCGCGATCTGCCGCTCCTCGTCCATGCTCGGATAATGCACATGGATGAAGAACATGAAGCGGTCAAGCTGCGCCTCGGGGAGCTGGTAGGTGCCCTCTTGCTCGATGGGGTTTTGCGTGGCGAGCACGAAGAACGGCTCGGGCAATTTGAAGACCTTGCCGCTGGCCGTGACCTTGTGCTCCTGCATCGCTTCGAGCAGCGCAGACTGCGTCTTGGGCGGCGTGCGGTTGATTTCGTCGGCGAGGACGATGTTGGCGAACAACGGTCCCTTCACGAAGACGAAGGCGCGTTTGCCCGGCTGGTCGGTCTCTTGGAGAATGTCCGTGCCGGTGATGTCGCTGGGCATCAGGTCGGGCGTGAACTGAATGCGGTTGAAGTCGAGGCTCATCACCTCGGCGAGCGCGTGGACCATCGTGGTCTTGGCCAAGCCGGGCACGCCCATGAGCAGCGCGTGGCCGCGCGACAAGATGGCGATGAGCAACTCCTCGATGACCTGGTCCTGGCCGATGATGACCTTGGCGACCTCGGCGCGGAGCTGCGCGTGAAGTGTGCGCATCGCGTCAATCGCGGCGACATCGGTATCGGAGACTTGCGGCGGAGTGGGGGCGGTGGGCGCGTCGGGCATATTGTGGCGAATGTTGCAGCGGATGGTAGCGAGAGGGGCAGGGCGGTGTAAAAGAGTTTCACCGCCGGAAGATGACGCGGGCGCGTGGCGGCATCTGCTCGACGACAAAGCCGCCTTCAACCGCCGTGACCTTCAACTCCGCCGGCTCGACTGTCTGCACACGCCAGCCAGCGGGGACATGCAACGTCAGGCCGTTGAGGGGGCGCGGCGCGGCGAGCGTGACGGCGGCGAAGTTCGCCGAGTATTCCACGTCCACGGCGACTTCGTTGCGCGCGGCCCACCATGAGGCGAAGTCGTTCACGGTGCCAAACCACGCCACGGGTTTCAGCGCGGTGAGAAAGTCGCGTTCGAACTGGAGCTTGTGGCCGGTGATGTCCGGGTGGATGAGGACGTTCATCAGGCCGCCGTAGCGGGCCAGTTCCCGCGCCACGTCCAGCGCGGCCTGCACGCGCTCGCCCAGCGGCGGTTTCTCCTCGTCCTCGATGGTCACGGGGAACTCGAAGATGGGTGTCTCGGCGGTGCGTGCGCGGTCGTAGTTGAGCTGGAAGGGCAGGTGCGTGAGCGAGTCATTGGCCGTCACGGAGGAGCTGTGCCGGTAGCCGGTGGCGACGAGCGCCTGCGGGAGCGAGTAGGGGTTTTGCAAGTGGCCCGGTCGGAAGGAGACGACTTCCTGGCCGCCGAACTGCTCCAGCAGGAACTTGCTCACGCGCATTTCGCCGAGCACCGAGCCGCCGACGGTAAGGATGGGCGTGCGAACGAAGGGTTGTTAATCCGGATACCGCTCCGTGCCGGTGCCGAGGGGAAACTTCGCGAAGACCCTCGAGTGGCAGACGGTGTGGCTGGCGAGTTCGTGGCCGAGCGCGCGAATGCGCTGCAGGATGGGCGCCGCGGTGTCGTTGAAGAACGCGGTGTCGTTGAAATCGCGGAGGTATTTGACCTGGGTGAAGTAGGTCGCGCGGATGCCGGCGCTGGCCTCGAACTCTGCGTAGGCGAGCGCGTTGGTCAGCGAGCGGTTGTAATCCACGTCGTGTGTGATGAGCACGGGCAGTTGCCGGCCGAAGGGCACGGTGCCAAGCGTGACCGGTGCAGGTGTGGCGGCGCGATAGAGTTCCTTGAACAACCGCAGCAACACATCGAGCGATGGCTCGAACTGGTTCACGTAGGCGCGCGTGATGCCTTCCTCTCGGTTGTTGTAGCCGAGCAAGAGCAGGTAGCCGGGATCGAAGCCTAGCGCGCACGCGTAGCCGGCCTCCCATGGGCGGAGAAGTATGGCCGCCGTGCCGTCTTCGTAAACTGCCAGCGGCGGCACGGTGGGCTGAGTGTAGTGGTATTTGCCGGCGATGGCCCCCGGCTGCTTCGGCGACGCCACGCGGATGACACGTTCGCGCGGATGCGTGAAGCCAGCGGTCAGCGCATGCTGCGAGGGAAAACCAATTTCGTAATGCGCCTGGGACGGCGTGGCCTGCGCGAAGCCGAAGATTTCCTCCAAGCCGCCGCCGAGGACGTTCGCGGCGATGAGCGTGCCGCCCGTGCGCGGGTGCGCGGCGAGCGCCCGGAGGTCCGGCGCGGCCAGCACAGCTCCGGACAACTGCGGATAAACGAACACAACCCGGTGCGCCAGTGCCTGCGCGGTGTTCGTGGTGAACAGGAACGGCACGCCAATGCTGCGCAGGCCGTGCGCGAGACCGAGCCAGGCGGAGTCGGTCTGGGTAAGCAGGATGGCGAGGCGGTTGGTGCCGCCGCTGCCGTAGCGCCGCCAGTCGGTGGGCGCGGGTGCGGCTAGGACGGTGGCGTTCGTCGGCCCGGCCACACCGGGGAAGCGGTGCAACTCAACTGCCTGGGCCACCGAGGGGGGCCGGGGCGAAGCGACTTGAGACGCGGGCGGTCCGGCTGCTTTCGCCCCGGGCGGCTTCGCCTCGGGCCTGAGTGCTTGCTTCGCCACCCAGACGAGCAGCGCTACGGCCACCAGCCCGGCAAACGGGAAGTAGATCCAGTTCCGTTTCACGCGGCGATGAGGGGTGGCATCAGAAACGGCATCGGCCGTTGGTAACACACGCCACACGGCGGCGTCGAGCCGCGGAGCTATCCTGAATGCAGCGGCGCCTCAGTTTGTTACTGAAAGTCATCAGTGGCCTGATAGTATCCCGCCGTCAAAATGCGCCGTTCCCGTTTCCACGGACTTGCCCTGACCCTGCTGGCTCTGCACACCGCCGCTGCGCAGGACGCAGGTGTCCTCGACCACAACGTCTTCTCCTACTCGAAGGCGAAGCGCTTTGACTTGGGCCGTTACCTGAAGGAGGAGAAGCCCCCGGTGGTGACTTTCGATCAACCGGGCGTGGCGAAACTCTACTGCGAGATTCACGAGCACATGCGCGGCACGATCTTCGTGCTGGAGACACCCTACTTCACCAAGACGGACACCAACGGCGTCTTCCGCCTCCCGGGCCCGCCCGCGGGCCGCTTCAAGCTCAAAGCCTGGGCCGACGAGAAAAATGCCTTCGAGCGCGACGTCGAGGTGAAACCGGGCACACCGCAGCGCGTCAACCTCCCCGGTCCGTAGCCCGCATGTCACGCCTCAGTTTCAGTTTCAAGCTGCTCTTCGCCATGATGCTCGTGGTGGCCGGCGTGGCGGGCGTCACACTTTGGCTGACGCAACAGCGCGTGCAGACGGCTTACGAGAACCTCTTCGAGGAGAAGCTCAAGGAGCAGCTCACGCACGTGCCCCGCGAGCAGGACCTGCGCATCGGCGAGATTAAGCGCGAGTGCGCGCGCTTCGCCGGGCTGCGCCGCATTTTCGCGTTGCTCGAGGAGCGCGATGTCGAACAGCTCTACCTCACCGCGCAGGACGAGTTGCGCGTGATCCTCGGCAGCGAGGAAGTCTCCACCAACGCGGGTTTCCAGATCACGCCGCCGCCGATGGTGGAGAAGCTGAAACCACCCAAGCCCGCCGACGGCGCAACCGAGAAGCCCAAGCCATCCGGCAAGGACGCGCTGCGCAAGCTCGCCGGCGGCAAGGTCAACCGCGCCCCGCGCGTCCCTTACCTCGGCTTCATTGACGCCGAGGGCAAGGTGCTGGAAGCCCCCGAGCTGGGCCGTTTCCTCACGGCGGAGCGGCGATTCTTCCTCGAACGCATCGCCCGCCTCGGCCAGACGGTCGGGCGGCTGACCGAACAGCAAGTTAGCTACCTCGAACTGCGCAACGGCCGGCTCACCGAACTGATCGTCACGCCCGTGCGGGATGACGAGAAGCTGGTCGGCGCGATGGTCTACGGCATTCCGTTCTTCGACAGCGCCGTGGCGGCGAACGAGCGCATCTTCGAGGACTTGATGGACATCGAGAGCGGGACGTATTTCGAAGGGAAGCTCTATACCCACAGCATCCCGGAGGAAGTGCGGAGCGAACTGGCCCGGCAACTGGCCATCGAAATCCCCGCGAACCCCGACGTTCGGGACGATTTCATCATCGCCATCCACGGCGTGCCGCACCGCGTCTTCTACACGCCACTCAACCGCGGATCCGTTTTGCCGATCGCGCACAAGGTCGGCCTCTACTCCTGGGCCGATGCGCTCGAAGCGCAGGCCAATCTGCGGCGGCAGATCCTCGGCTTCAGCGGCGTGGCGGTTCTCGTCGCGCTGCTCGTGAGCCTCGCGCTTGCGCACGGACTTTCCATTCCCATCCGCGAACTGGTCGGCGCCACCGAACTGATTGGCCGGGGCCACTTCGGCGTGACGGTGCCGGTCCGCAGTGCGGACGATCTCGGCCAGCTTGCGCAGTCCTTCAACGAAATGGCCGCCGGCCTCGCATTGAAGGAGAAGTATCACAACATCCTCCACACCATCGCCGACAAGGACGTCGCGCAGCAGCTCCTCGAGGGCAAGATCGCCCTCGGTGGCGAACTGCGCGAAGTCACCGTGATGTTCTGCGATATCCGCGGCTTCACGGCGCTCACGCAAAACATGGACCCCGCCGAAGTGATCGCCCTGCTCAACGAGCACATGACCGCGCTCACCCGCGTCGTCACGGCCCACCACGGCGTCGTGGACAAGTTCATTGGCGACTCGATCATGGCCATCTTCGGCGCCCCCAAAAGCTACGGTGACGACACCTTCAACGCCGTCCGTTGTGCGCAGCAGCTGCTCGTCGAACGCGCCCAGCTCAACCGCACTTCGCGCTATCAAATCGAGATCGGCATCGGCCTAGCCTCCGGACAGGTCGTGGCCGGCAACATGGGCTCCGCCGACCGCTCGAACTACACCGTGCTGGGCGAACGCGTGAACCTCGCCGCGCGCCTGTGCAGCGTGGCGCAGCGCGGCGAAATCGTGATCGGCCCCACCACGCGCACGCAACTCGGCGACCGCATCGCCGTCGAAGAGATGGATCCCCTCCAACTCAAAGGCTTCAGCGACAGCATCCGTGCCTTCAAGCTGCTGACGGTGCGGGAAGCAACGCAACCCCTCGCCCAGTCCGCGTGAAGCCTTCGCTGACCAGCTCGTTCGCGTGCGTGCTCCTGGCGGCGCAATGCGCTTGCGGCCAGGAGTCCTTGCTCCAGCGGCTCGACGATTCGCTCAGTTATCAGTCGCCGAAGGGCTTCTTCCGCACCGACCTCAGCGGGCTGGTGGATGTTGATGGTTACTTCATCGACCAGCGCCCGCCAGGCCTGCTCTTCGGCCAGGACGACCGGCTCAACCCGCGCCTCTCGCACTTCCTCGACACGCACTTCGGCGAACATTTCTAAAGCCTCGTGCAGTTCCGCGCGGACCAGGGCTTCGACCCCGGGGCCAAGCCCGCCGGTGCCGCGCGCTTCGACGAATACCTGCTGCGCTGGACGCCGTGGGCCGACGGACGGCTGAACGTGCAGGTCGGCAAATTCGCGACCGTCTTCGGCAAGTGGGTGCAGCGCCACGACTCATGGCAGAACCCATTCATCACCGCGCCGCTGCCTTACGAAAACGTGACCGTCATCACCGACCAGACCGCGCCGGCCACGCCGGCAGGATTCCTTGGCCGCCGCGCGGTGGCGGATACCAAGGCGACTTGGCTACCGGTGATTTGGGGACCGGCCTACACGAGCGGCGCGAGCGCGTTCGGCCAGTTGGGCAAGTTTGATTACGCCTTCGAGTTCAAGAACGCCTCGATCTCCTCGCGCCCGACCGCTTGGGACGCGCATGATTTGGGTTGGGAAAACCCGACTGTCTCTGCGCGTCTCGGCCATACGCCCAGCGCCGCGTGGAACTACGGCGTCTCCGCCAGCCATGGTGCCTACCTGCTCCCGGCGGCGGAGCCGACGCTCCCAGCCGGCTACGGCCGCAGCAGTTACCGGCAGACAACGCTCGGCACGGACCTTTCGTGGTCGCACCACGGCTGGCAGGTCTGGGGCGAGGCGATGGTCGCGCGCTTCCAAGTGCCGCTGGTGGGCAACGTCGACACGTTCAGTTACTTCGTTGAGACCAAATACAAGTTCACGCCCAATCTCTTCGCCGCCGTGCGCTGGAACCAGCAGCTCTTCGACACCGTGCCGGACGGGGCGGGCGGGGCACAGCATTGGGATCGGAACATCTTCCGCGTGGACACCGCGCTGGGCTACCGCTTCACCCGGCACGTTCAGGGCAAACTGCAATACAGCATCCTTCACGAGAACGGCCCGGTGCAGCAGGGCGAGCAACTTTTTGCCGCGCAACTGACGGTAAAGTTCTGACCACAAGCCGGCGGGGACGCTGCGGTCCAATCATTTCTTGTAGTGGGCTAGGCGAAAAACTGGGCGGTTATTTTTGCTTGGGTTCACCCGTTGGCTTCGTCAGAGTAGACTCGAAAGATAAATTATGGCTGCAACTCGCATGACTTGGCAGACGATCAACTGGTATAACACCGTGTTCCTCCTCGGCACGCTGCTGGTCACCCTGACGGCGGTTCCGGTTTACCTCTGGCACTACGGTCTGTCATGGTTTCATGCGGGGCTGTTTGTGCTGTTCTTCATCCTAACGGGCCTGAGCATCACCCTTGGGTATCACCGGCTGTTCTCCCATCACGCCTTCCAAGCGGCGTGGCCGGTGCGGTTGCTCACGCTGATTTTCGGAGCGGCGGCGTTCGAGAATTCCGCGCTCACCTGGTGCGCTGACCACCGGCAGCACCACAAGCACACCGATCACGAGGAGGATCCCTACGACATCTCGAAGGGTTTCTTCCACGCGCACATGGGCTGGATCATGTTCAAGCTGGGCGAACCGCCGTCCTTCGCCTGCGTGCCCGATCTGGAGCGCGACCCGCTGGTGCGGTGGCAGCACAAGTATTACGTGGTGATCGGCGTGGTCGCGGGGTTTATCCTGCCGGCGGTGTTGGGCTGGGTCTGGGGCGGCGCGGAGGTGGCGCTGGGGGCGTTCCTCATCGGCGGCGTAGCGCGCACCGTGTTTGTGCATCACTCGACGTTCTTCATCAACTCCCTGTGCCACACTCTGGGCACGCAGCCCTACTCCGACCGCTGCACGGCGCGGGACCACTGGCTCATGGCCTTCTTCACCTTCGGCGAGGGCTATCACAACTTCCATCACGCCTTCCAGCACGACTACCGCAACGGCGTGAAGGCCTGGCAGTTCGACCCGACCAAGTGGTCCATCTGGCTGCTCTCGAAAGTCGGCCTGGCCTCGCAGCTCCGACGCGTGCCTGACGAGCGCATCTGCCACGCCGAGATCACCGAGCAGCAGCGGCAGCTCGCGATGAAGATGGCCACCTTGCCCGCCGCGCAGGCGGCATCCGTGCGTCAGCAGCTGGAGGCCGTGCAGGCCCGCTTGCACGAAGCCTTCGAGCGCTGGGAAAAGCTCGAGATAGAATACCGCCGCGCGATGGAGAAGAAGATCGAGGCCTCACGCGAAAAAGTCGCCCAGCTCACCCACGACTTCCGCGAGGCCCGCGAGAAGCTCGTCGTCGCCTTCCACGAGTGGGAGCAGGCGCGCTCTTCCGCGCTCTCCACGATGCTCGCGGGCGCGTAGTTCAAATCTGAAAAGGCAAACGGGCGGCTATGGTGACTTCGCCGCCCGTTTTGTTTGTTGCGGCGCTCTGCGAGGGCCGTCGTTGCCCAACCGGCGGTCACAGACCGCCGCTACAGCGTGGGCGCCCCGCAGCAGCGCTTACTTGGCCTGCTTGACCTTCACCCACTTCTTGGCCTTGGCCGAGGCGAGCACGGCGTCCACGACGTAGTCGGTCGCGAGACCATCCTTGAAGTCGGGCTTGCAGCCCTTGCCGCTTTCGAGGCCCTGGACGAACTCGACCATCGCGTGGATGAAGCTGTGTTCGTAGCCGAGTTGGAGGCCGGGCACCCACCACTTGCCGCAGTAGGGATGGTCGCCGTCGCTGACGTGGATGCTCTTCCAGCCGCGCTCCGGGCCTTCGTCGGTGTAGTCGAAGATTTGCAGGCGGTGCAGGTCGTGGAGGTCCCACTTGAGGGACATGTTCGCGCCGTTGATCTCGAAGGTGTAGAGCGCCTTGTGCCCGCGCGCGTAACGCGTGGACTCGAAGAGGCCGAGGGAACCGTTGTTGAAGTGGCAGTGGAAGAGGCAGGCGTCGTCAATGCCGACCTTCTCGACCTTGCCGGTAAGGTTGTGCTTGCGCTCCTTGACAAACGTCTCGGTCATCGCGCTCACGTCCTTGATGCCGCCGTTGAGCCACATGGCGGTGTCAATGCAGTGCGCGAGCAGGTCGCCCGTGACGCCGGAGCCGGCGACCTTCGCATCAAGGCGCCAGAGGCCGGTGCCGCCCTGCGGAAGGTCGGCGTTGATGGTCCAATCCTGGAGGAAGTTTGCGCGGTAGTGATAAACGCGGCCCAACTTGCCGGCGTCAATGAGCTGCTTGGCGAGCACGACGGCGGGGCAGCGCCGGTAGTTATACCAGACCATGTTCGGCACCTTCGCCTTTTGGATGGCCTTGAGCATCTGCTCGGCTTCCTTCGCGTTCAGGCCGAGGGGCTTCTCGCAGAGGATCATCTTGCCGGCCTTGGCGGCGGCGATGGCCTGCTCGGCGTGCATGTTGTTCGGCGTGGCGATGTCAATGACGTCAATGTCGTCGCGCTCGAGGAGCTTGTGCCAGTCGGTCTCAATGGACTTGTAACCCCACTTGTCGGCGAACGCCTGCACCGCCACGGCGTCGCGGCCGCAGACGGCCTGCGGGACGAGTTCGTAGCTGGAGGGGAAGAAGTGGTTGACCTGGTGGAAGGCGTTGCTGTGGGCGCGGCCCATGAAGCTGTAGCCGATGAGACCGATGCGGAGTTGTTTCTTGGCCATGGTGTGATGTGCGTTGTGTTGGTGGCGAAAAGCTGCTCCACGCCGCCCGCGCAACGCGCCGGACCGGCGGTGGAACGCGCAGATTCGACAACGCGTTTTCCGCGAAGTCAATCCTTCTCCCGGCCCGCCGCTGAACTTTGAACTTTGAACTTGGCGGGTTTCTTCCCATCCTCCGCCCGTCGCCGTTTCCGTGGGCAGCGGAAGCCACGGCGGAGTTGTGCAACCAACCGCGTTCGCCGCATGAGCGAGTCAGGCTACGAGGCCGCCGCCATTCCACATCCGCAATCGCCGCTGCTCACGGCGCTGCTGCGCGATGTTTCCCGCTCCTTCTACCTGACGCTGCGCGTGCTGCCGCGCCCGGTGCGGCCGCAGATCGGCCTGGCCTACCTGCTCGCCCGCGCTACGGACACCATTGCGGACACGGAACTGGTCCCGCTGGAGGACCGGCTGCACGCGCTCCAGATGCTCCGCGAACGGATCGCGGGAACCCGGCTGATCCCCGTGAACTTCGGGGCCTTGGCGGAACGGCAGAGTTCGCCCGGCGAACGCATGCTGCTGGAGCGGGTCGAGGAGGCGCTCGGGGTCTTCGGCCGCTTCACTTACTCCGACCAGCAACGCATCCGTGAGGTGCTCTCCACCATCGTCAGCGGGCAGGAGTTGGACTTGCACCGCTTCCACGGCGCGTCGGCGCGAGGCATCGCGGCGCTGCACACCGAGGACGAGTTGGACGACTACACCTACCGCGTCGCCGGCTGTGTGGGCGAGTTTTGGACCCGCATCACCCGGGCGCATTTGTTTCCCGGCGCGCCGCTGGACGACGCGAAGCTGTTGCACGACGGCGTGCGCTTCGGCAAGGGCCTGCAACTCGTCAACATCCTGCGCGACCTGCCGCGCGACCTGCGCCAGGGCCGCTGTTACCTCCCTCATGCAAGCCTCCGCGCCATCGGCCTGCACCCGGCCGACCTGCTCGACTTGGCGAACGAGCCGGAGTTCCGCGCGCTCTATCATTCCTACCTCGACAAGGCCGCCGCCCATCTCGCCGCCGGCTGGGAATACACGAACTCGCTCCCGCGTCGCTTCGTCCGCGTGCGCCTGGCCTGCGCCTGGCCCGTGCTCATCGGCATCAAGACCGTCGAGAAGCTCCGCGCCGCCAACATTCTCGACCCACGCCTCACCGTGAAGATTTCCCGCAGCGAGGTCCGGGGCATCATCACGCGCACGCTCCTGCGCTACCCGTGGCCGGAGTCCTGGCGGCGTCTTTACCCGCTCACGGACCACCGCAATTCAAGTTGATTCACCTCCTACTCTTCGCTAGAACCTCCGCCTTATGCAGCTTTTCAAATTGACCGTGCTGGCCATCCTGCTCGCCGGCAGCCTTGCGTTCGCGCCCATCCTCTCCCGCGCCGCCGACGCCAAGGCCAAAGCCAGCGCCCCAGCGGACAAGGAAGCCCAGGCCGAGGCCGCTGCCCGTGCCAAGGCCGAGGC
>JBJTAU010000020.1:0-4592 GCA_046090965.1 Limisphaerales bacterium
CGCCAACGCGGGGCGCGACCACTGGGAGAAAGTTTTCTCCGTCATGCTCACCGGCGGCGATTTGCCCGACGCGTCAGTCGAGGCGAAGTACCGCAACCTGCACCACCCGAGCATCGGGTCGGTCATCGCGCGGGCGTGCGGCGCGCGGGCGCCGTTGCTGCCGCCCTACGTGGCGATTCCGCACTCGGGCCAGCTCGGCAACCGCGTTCACTACGCCACGGCCGGCCCGCTCGGCGTCGCGTTTGAGCCGCTGGAATCCGGCATTCCGCCCACGGACGCGCGCATGCCCTTCGGCGGGCCGCAGGACTTGGCGTTGCAGCGAAGCCTTTCCGGCAAGCGCCTCGAAGACCGGCTCACATTGCTCAACGCCCTCGGCGGCACCGCCAGTCCCGCCGCCGTGGACGGACTCGACCGCTACCACCGGCACGCGCTGGAGATGCTCTCCGGCGGCGCGGCGGGCGGAGCCTTCGATCTCACGCGCGAGTCGGCCCGGCAGCGCGACCGTTACGGCAACCATCTCTGGGGCCAGCAGACCATCCTCGCGCGCCGGCTCGCTGAGGCGGGCGTGCCCTTCACGCTGCTCGCCTACACGTTGAACCAGGAGCGCGGCCAGGACTGGGACACGCACGTGGACAACTTCAACCAGATGCGCGACAAGCTGCTGCCGCCGATGGATCTCGCCGTGAGCGCGTTGCTCGACGACTTGGAAGAGCGCGGCCTGCTCGACACGACGCTCGTGGCGATGTTCGGCGAGTTCGGCCGCACACCGAAGATCAACGCCAACGCGGGGCGCGACCACTGGGAGAAAGTTTTCTCCGTCATGCTCACCGGCGGCGGGCTGAAGCGCGGCGTGGTGGTCGGCTCCAGCACGAAGGCCGGCGATCTGCCCCTGGACCGCCCGGTCCACATCAACGCCGTGCTGGCCACCATCTACCGCCAGCTCGGCGTCGCGACCGACGAAGTCTTCCACAATGCCTTCGGCCAGCCGATTCCCGTGCTCACGCGCGGCAAGCCGGTCGTGGAGCTGATTTAGCCAAAGCGGTTCGCGCGGCGCACGGTCCCGTCCCGGCGCATTCTTTGCCTTGCTGCGGGCCGGGGGATTCCGAAAGATGCCGCCTCGCGTTCCGTCCGCGCACCAGCGGGAGGCGCAACCAGTCTTCGCGCATGAAACAAAAAGCTTACGCCGCCGCCGGGGTGGACATTGATTTGGGCAACAAGGTCAAGGGCACGCTGCCCAAACTCCTCGCCAGCACCCATCGGCGCGAGGTGCTCGGCAAGGTCGGCGGCTTCGGTGGCCTCTTCGCGCTGGACGTGAAGAAATACCGCCAGCCCGTGCTGGTCAGCTCCGTGGACGGCGTGGGCACCAAGCTCAAGCTGGCCTTCGCGATGGACAAGCACGACACCATCGGCGAGGACTTGGTGAACCACTGTGTCAACGACATCGCCGTGCTCGGCGCGGAGCCGCTCTTCTTCCTCGACTATCTCGGCACGGGCAAGCTGGAGCCGCATGTGTTCACGGACATCATCCGAGGCTTCGCGCGTGGCTGCGCGGCGAACGGCTGCACGCTGATCGGCGGCGAGACGGCGCAGATGCCGGGCTTCTACCAAGCCGGCGAATACGACGTGAGCGGCACGATCGTCGGCGTGGTGGAGAAGTCCCGGATGCTTAACGGGCAAAAGTCCGTGCGGCGCGGCGACGTGGTCATCTGCATCGCGTCGAGCGGGCTGCACACGAACGGCTATTCGCTCGCGCGGAAAATTCTTTTCGAGCAGCTCAAGTTTCAGCCGGGCGACTTCTTGCCCGACCTGCACAACACCGTGGGCGACGAGTTGCTGAAGGTTCACGTCAGCTACGGCCCGCTCGTGCAGGCGCTGCTCAAGAAGTTCAACCGAGCGGGCAAGCCGGACCAGCTGAAGGCCTTCGCGCACAACACCGGCGGGGGCTTCGTGGACAACATCCCGCGCGTGCTGCCGGCCAAGTGCGACGTGGTCATCCGCAAGGGCACGTGGGAGTTGGGGCCGTTGTTCCAACTGCTCGCCGAGCGCGGTGGCGTGGACGACGCGGAGCTTTACCAGGTCTTCAACATGGGCGTAGGCATGGTGGCCATCGTGGCGGAGGAGCAGGCGGAGTCGGCGCTGAAGTTCATCCGCAGCCAGAAGCACAAGGCGTGGCTCATCGGCGAAGTGGTCAAGGGCACGGGCTTGGCGCGGGTGGAGTAGCCGCTGCGGCGGTGTCCAAAGTCCAACGGTCCAAAGTCCAAAGTGGTTCGTCTGCGAGGCCCTGACTTTGGACCTTGGACCGTTGGACTTTGGACAATCTCCCAGTCTGCCTATGCCTTCGGCGGCTCGGCGGTGGCCGGGGCCGGATTGCGGAAGAGCGCGAGGAACACCAGCAGGATGATGCCAGCGAAGATCGCGGGCTTGCCCCACAGCGGCTTCCACTCGATGGCCTTCAGCTCCGCTTTGCGGGCAGCGGCCTTCTCTTCGTTCACCTTCTTGAGCGAAGCTTCGAGCGCGGGTTTGCCAGCGGCGTCGGCCTTGGCGAGGGCTTCGGAGAGTTTCGCGGCTTCGGCTCCCTTCGCCGTCACGATGGCGGCTTGGGCCTTCGAGGCATCAGTGGTGTGCTGGGCTTCAATTTTACCCGCGACCTGTGCACCGACAAACATGCCGAGGCCGAGGGTGAACAACACCAACATGCCCTGCGCCTGCGCGCGGATTTCCTTGGGCGCGACCTGGTCGGTGTAAATCTGGCCGGTCACGAAGAAGAAGTCGTAGCAGATGCCGTGGAGCAGGATGCCGGTGGTGATCATCCACGCGACTTCATCGGGCGCACCCACCGCGAAGAGCCCGTAGCGCGTCACCCAAGCGAGCATGCCCACGGCGAGCATCCATTTCACACCGAGCCGCGCGAAGAAGAACGGCATCACGAGCATGAAGAAGATTTCCGACATCTGCCCGTAGCTCATGGTCTGGCCGATGGGCAGGCCGCCCATTTCCACGATGCGGCTGGTGATCATGTAGTAGAATGCCAGCGGGATGCAGATGAGCGTCGAGGAAACCATGAAGATGAGGTAGCTGCGATTGGTGAGCAGCAGCTTGAAAGCGTCGAAGCCGAGGATTTGCCCAACGCTCACCGGACCACTCGCGGTGGGCGGCGTGTTTGGCAGCGCAAAGCTCATGAGGCCAAGCAGCACACCCGAGCCGATGGTGAGTTGAAACATGTTGATCGAGGTGTCCGCATTGAGCCACGAGAGCGTCAGGCCCGCTGCGATCCAGCCGATCGTGCCCAACACGCGGATGCCGGGGAATTCCTTCTCCGGGTTGGTCATGCACTTCATCGCGATGGTGTTCGTCAGCGCGAGCGTGGGGTAGTAGGTCATCATGTGGGCGAAGAACATGGTGTTGATCGCGCTGGCCGAGGGGTTCGAGCCGGTCATCAGCGTCGTGGCGTAATACATGAAGCCGGCACCGAGCAGGTGCATCACGCCCATCACCACCTGCGCCGGAAAGAACCGGTCGGCGATCATGCCCACGAAGAACGGTGCGATCATGCCCGCGATGGGCCCGACGGAATACATCGTGCCGAAGTCCTCCGCCTTAAAGCCGATGGTGGAGAGGTAGTTTGGTCCGGTCACATACCACGATCCCCAGATGAAAAACTGGAGGAACATCATGACGGAAAGCAGGAGGCGGTGCTGGAGGCTCATAGATTTCCGGCGACGCTAGGGAAAGCGTCTCGTGGGAGCAAGCGTGGAAATCAGCTTGCCGCGACTTGGAGGCCAAGAAAACCAGTGGTGTCCAGCGAGTCCACCCGGTAGAACAAACCCTTTGACAGCGCGGAAAACACGAGTAACAATTGTAAGGTCATCAATTCACTTATGATTACAAGCGACACGACGGCAAAACCGACGCACAACGAGGTCATCAAGACCGCCATCCCCACGCTCGCGGGCAACATCGCCGCGACTGTCGCGAGCGGCACGGACCAGTTTTCCGCCGATGACCAGCAGTTCATCAAGTTCCACGGCATCTACCAGCAGGACGACCGCGACGCGCGCAAGGCCGGCAAGAAGTTCATCATGATGGTGCGCGGGCGCATCCCTGGCGGCATCATGACCCCGGCGCAGTGGATCACGTTCGACGACCTCGCCTCGACTTACGGCAACAACACCCTGCGCATCACCCCGCGGCAGAGCATCCAGTTCCACGGCGTCTTGATGTCCGGACTCGGCCCGCTCATCAAGCGCATCAACGACTGCCTGCTCTCCACGCTCGCGGCCTGCGGCGACGTGAACCGCAACATCACCGCTTCGCCCACGCCCGCGCAGACCACGGCCCGCGCCGCGATGATTGCCGATGTGCATCGCGTGGTCGCCGCGCTCGCGCCCAAGACGAAGGCTTACCACTCCATCTGGCTCGATGGCGTGCAGCTCAATCTCGAAGACCCGGCAAACAAGGACTTCGTGGACCCGCTCTACGGCAAGACCTACCTGCCGCGCAAATTCAAGACCGCCTTCGTCCTGCCCCCGGTGAATGACATGGACGTGCTCACCAACGACCTCGGGTTCATCGGCATCGTCGAGAACGGCCAG
>JBJTAU010000021.1:0-4421 GCA_046090965.1 Limisphaerales bacterium
GCGCGGCCCGCCCCTGCAGCCGGCGCACGAGCACGTCCACCTCAGCGCGAACCATGGCCTTGAAGCGCGCTGTCTTGTTTTCGTCTTTGGCCCACTCGTTCGGGTCCTTGAAGTCCGCCAGCCAGTTCTCCAACGCGGCCGTGGAGGTCTGCCCGGCCTTGAGCGCCTCCTTCACGAGGTCGGTCTTGAGGAACACGGCGACGGTCGCGGACCGTTCGGCATCGTCGCTGAGGCGCGTGAGTTCCTCGGCGGTAAAGGCACGACGCGCCACAGCGGGCACGGGATTCGCGGGCCGGAGGACCGGGGCGGGAATCGGCTGCACAATCGCCGGCAACGCAACCGGTGGCGGAGGGACAGCGGGAACCGGGATGGCTCCGCCGAAGATGAGGTTCCGCCCGCCGAAGAGGTCCACGCCCGCGCGGTTCACCACGGCGGCACCGCTGCTCATCTTCCACTCGTCTGCCGCGCGGGGTCCATCGTAGAGCGCGGTCTGGCTGCTGCCGTAGAAGGCCAGGCTTTGCAGGCCCGCGCGCTGCCCCCGCAACTTCCCGGCGAACCACGTATCCACCTCGAAGCTGTCCGCATCGAGCGAGAGCAATCGCCCCTCGAATTCATCACCGCTGGCCAGCGTGAAGCGGCAGACGGGCGCGGTGTTGCTGGGCGGGTCGAGCAGGCGCTGCGGCAGCCGGATGGCATTGAGGTTCGTGGTGCTGAACTCGATGGGCGCGCGTGCGTTCGGGTGCAGCCAGCGGAGCGTGTCGCCCGTGAGCGCGCCGATTTCCCCGCGCAGGAACGAGCCGTCGAGGAAGGAGACGGTGGCGGGGGGGAGATTGGTGGCGCAGGCAATCCCGGCGGAGCCCACCAGACAGGCGACCAGCCAGCGCGCGAAGCAGCGGCGTGGCGCGTGGGGCGTGGGGCGTGGGGAGCGCTCGTCACGCACTACGCACCACGCACCACGTTGCCGCCAGCTACCGTTCATAAATCGGCAGGAACCGATAGTTCAGCGCCAGCGAGAGCAGCGAGGCCGCCGTGCCGAACGAGTTGCCAAACGAGCCGTCCCAGCTCCCGTCCTTGTTCTGCGTGGCGGCGAGGGACTTGATGTTCTGCGCGTTCCACTTGCGCCACGCGTCGGGCGAGGCGTGGAAGTAAGCCTGTGCGCCGTAATAGAGATAGTATTGCTGGTAGTGCGATTCACCGCCGGCCTGCTGCAGGTATTGCCACGCGCTCTTGAACTCAGCCGTTTCCTTCTGCTTGCCCAGCGCCAGCACCAGCACGCCGATGGCGCAGCGCGCGGCGTTCGGCCCGCTCGAGCCGGTGTAGCCGTATCCGCCTTCGGGAGTCTTGCAGCTCGTGAAATACTTGAGGCCCTTTTGAATCGCCTCCTCCGGCACGGCCAGGCCCGCGTTGCGCGCGGCGAACAGCGCGACCATCTGCGCGCCGCTGACGGTTGTGTCCGCGTCCGAGCTGTCCGGCGAATAGCGCCAGCCGCCGTGCGGGTTGCGCGCCTGGGCGGCGACGATGAGGTTGATGGCGCGTTGGAGGGCCGGGCCGAGCCGCGCGTCGTCCACCGCGCCGTAGGCCTCCGCGAGCGCGAGCGTGGCGAAGCCGTGGTTATACATCGAGCTGGGAAAGTAACCGGTGTCTTTGCTCTGCTGCGCGAGCAGCGCGTTGAGCGCACGTTTGATCGCGGCGGAGTATGGCCCGACGTTCGGGTCATCGCCGTGCGCAAGCATCGCGACGATGCACAAGCCGACGACGCCCGGCTGCCGGCCATACACATCCGCCCAGAGGCCCTCGGCGGACTGCGACTTCACGAGGAACTGCAAACCCTTCACATACATCGCGTCGATCGCCGCCGGGCTGGCGTCCGACTTCTCGATGAAGAGCTGCTGGGCGCGTGCGCTTGATGCAAAAGTCAGCAGCGCCAAGGCAAAGCCCGCTAGAAACGGCGCCAGCCCCTTGAACCTTGAACCTTGAACCTTGAACCTGCTCACGGCTTCGCCTCCACCGCTTTGAAGTAATTCTCCAACGCCTCGCGGAACTCGGCCGGCACCGGACGCGTCGTGCCGCTGCCCTTGCCGGTGCGACGGGCCGCGGCCTCAGCGCCCTTGGCGTCACCGGTGGTGCCGGGGCTGGCCTTGTCGGTGTTGCCGCCGTTTTGGTTCGGACCCGTCGCGGGCTGCTGGCCGGGCTTCATGCCGACCTGCTCCTGCTGCGCCATCTGCATCAGCATCTCGGCCTCCTGCTGCGCCTGCTGTTGCTGCTGCTGGCTGCTGCTCTTCTGCCGCTTGGCCTGCTCGTTGATGAGGTTGAGGAGGTCCGTCAGGTGCGCCAGCGCCGCGTTCTCCGGCTTCTGCGCCGGCTCGCCCGTCAGCTTGTCGAAGAGCGCGGTCTCCGCGTCGCGCATCCCGTCCTGGGTGTTGAGCAGGAACTCCCTTGCTTCGTCGATGTCGTTGCTCATCTGGAGCTTCGTCAGGTCGCCGCGCAAGGCCCGCTGCTGCTCGGCCACCTTCGTCGCCGCCTCGGCGAAGCGCGGATGCCGCGCCTTCTCCTCCTCCAGCTACGCCGTCTGCTGCAACACCCGCGCCTCGCCAGCGCGCAGGCGGATGGACGCGAGCAGCAGCTTGAGCAGCTTGTCCTCCTTCGGCTGGCCCTGCCCCTCGCCGCCGCCCTGGCTCTCTTCCTCAGGCGGTTCGAGCTTCTTCGACCAGTCGGCAAAACGCTTCGTCCACGTCGCGAGGTTGCCCATCGCATCCATCGCGATGGTCCCGTCAATCAGTCCGCGCACGCGGTCCAGTTCGGCGGTGGTGTTGATCGACTTCATCTCCTTGGCCACCTCGCCGTAGTTCTCGCGCTGGGTGCGGTCGAAGAACCGGCTCATCTCGGCGACGACCTTCTCGGCCTCGGCCTTGACGTTCGACTGGTCGCCCGCGAGCGACGTGTTGATCTTCCTGAACCGCTCCGGCAACTCGCGCGGCAGCAGGCCGATCGTCTCGCCGACCACCTTGCCGAGCTGCTCGCCCAAGCCCTTCTCCGACTCGGAAAGTTTCTTCAGCCGCTGCGAGAGCGTGAGCGCCTGCAAGTTGTCGAGGCCGTCGTTCATCTTCTTCTGAAGCTCCTGCAGCTTCTCCAGCGCCTTCTCCTCCGCCGCAAGCGCCTTGGTCGCCTCGTCCGCGCGCGGCTCGGCGCCGCTGCTCTCCTGCGCCTTTTGCAACGACTGCTGTGCGTCCTTCATTTCGCCCGCGGCGAGCGATTTCATCTGCGCGAGGTTCTGCGTCCACTCGCGAAGCGTCTGCTGCGTGAGCGTCGGATTGCGCATCGCTTCGCGCACGATGTCCTGCCCCTGCTGCGCGATGCGGTCAAGCTGCGCGGCGTTGCGCGCCTGTTCGTCGGCTTGCTCGCCCGCCTTCTTCGCGGCTTCGTCGGACTTGAGCTTGTCTTCCGGTAAACCCATCAACTCTCGCGTCGCCGCCGTGATGGCCTCCTCCTTGCGCGTGACTTCCTCGACCTGCGCGAAGAGCGCGTCGAGCTGCTGCCGCACCAGTTCCGCGTGCTTGGACAGGCTGACGATGTTGATGCGGTGCGCGGTCGACTCCGCCGGCTCGCGGCCCGGCAGGAAGTCGGTGGCAAGTCCCTTCACCTCCACGACCGAGTCGGCCGGGATGCGCAGCACCGTGGGGCTGAAGAGGAACGTGTTCGTGAAGCGCCGCTCCTGCGCGCCCGCCGCCGCCTTCTTGAACTGCGCGATCGCCGGCGTGTTCGTCGGGTCGAGCGACGCGACGATCTCCGTGTTCACAAAGCCCTCGCGCACGCCGAAGTCATCGGCGGCGGAAAACTTCAGCGGCAGCACATCGGTTTCGAGAATCGAAATCTCCAAGCCAAGGTCGCCCAGGTCCACGCGCGGCGCGGCGTCCTTGATCGGGCGCAACGCCAGCAGCCACGGCGCGACGGGCTTCAAACCAAATTCATCGCGCCAGTCAAACGCCGCCTGCGACGCGGCATCCAGCTTGAGCGAGCCGCTGTTGAACTTCTCGCCCGCGAGCAGCAGCGAAACCGGATCGGCCTTGTCCACCGCAACTTCCGCCGACGCGAGCGGGCGCGTGGCCGTGCCGGCCAGCGTGACGCGGCTGCCTTCGAGCACGGGCAGCGAGGCGTTCTGCACGACTTGGTTCGTCGGAGGATATTGCAAGTAGTCCGGCAGCGTGACGTTCGCCGCGAGCTGCTTGAGCGCGGGCCGGTGCAGTGGTTTCACCGCGATGGTGTGCGTCGCGTCGCCGAGCCGGACGTGAAGCGAACCGTCCTGCGTCTGGCCGGGGAGGGTGAGCTTCACCGCGCCGTTTTTCACCGGCGCGGAAAGCTTGGTCTGCAACTCGAAGCGCCCGCTCGCGCTCGCGGGCTTCCAGAACGAGCGGTAAGTCACC
>JBJTAU010000022.1:0-3998 GCA_046090965.1 Limisphaerales bacterium
CACATCCACGTGCCCTTCTCCAACCGGCCGTCGTTCGGATTCACTCGGAAGAGCACGGCGGTTTTGCTCGCGCCCTTGAAGCCGTGCCCGGCGGATTTTTGAAACACGCCGTCGAAGACCGCCGCATCCAGCGGGCCGTTGACGTTCAGCGGGTCGCGCGTGCAGACGGAATTGCCGCCATCGGCGAAGAGACCGAGGAAAACCTTCCCCGCCGCATCCGACCCGGCGGAGTGCCCGGTGGTGTCCGCCATCAAGCCGTTGCCGCCGAATTTCCGGTCCACCAGCAGCTTGGGGTCCGGGTTCCAGAGGGACCACACGAGTTTGCCGTCGCGGCTGAAGCCGTAACCGTAAGGATCCTTGTAAGGCTCCTTGCCCGTGTGCGTCATGCCGTAGCCGGTCACGGCGGCGACGCCGGTCTGCGGGGAGAGCGTCATGCCGCCGGGGCGGTTGTCGCCGTGGGAAGGCCAGGTGACGTCCCACTTCCGCTGGCCGTCGCTCCCGTAGCGCGTGAGGTGCCCCTTGGTCAGCACAACGAAATCGCCATTGCCATCCACCGCGAAGTCCATCGCGTTCGCGACGAAGACCGCCGTGCGGACCCGCGCCGCGTCCGGGGTGAGCAACGCGATGAACGGGCCGGTGCCGCTGACGCCGGCGAGCTTCAAGGTCCCCGAGGCCTCGCCCAAGATGAACAAGTTCCCACCCTTGTCGCACTTCAACTGCCGGATGGTCGCGCCACCCGCCGGGAAGCGCGCGACGCCCAGCACCTTCTGCCCATCCAGCGAGAGGCGCACCAAGTGGCCCGCCAGATTGGGATCGGTGGGCTTGGCGTTCTTGTTGGGTCGCTTGGCATCAGCGGTCGGGACGACGGGTGCTGCGGCTTCGCCCAATTGGACGGGAGCCGGGCCGAGCTTGAGTTCCACCGCGTTGACCGCGAGGACGAGGGATTGGTCTTCACGCACTTCGATCCCGGTGATCTGCTCGTCGCCCGCGCCACCGAGCCATGAGGCGATGACGACCTTGAGCGGGCCGGATTGGTTGGGTTCAGCGGAGAGCGTGAGGGCGGTCAACGCCAACGCGAGGAGTGATTGCCAGGAGCGCTTCATGTCGCGCAGAGCGTAGGAGCCAAACCCGGCGTTGAGAAGTCTCGGGCTTCGGAACCCAAGCTGCTCAACGCTCTGACGTTGGCCCAAGAACAGAGGAGCAAACCCCATCGACGTCCACTTGCCAAAAATCCGGACTCGGCTTCCCTCCCCTGCCCTGCCACACTCGCCCCATGCGACATGCCCCCATTGACTCGAAGCTGTTCACCGAAAACCGCGAGCGGTTGAAGAAACTTCTGCCCCCGAAATCACTCGCCATCGTCAACGCCAACGACATCCCGCCCACCAACGCCGACGGCACGCTGATGATGCCGCCGAACTCCGATCTATTCTACCTCACTGGCATCGAGCAGGAGGAAAGCATCCTGCTCCTCGCGCCCGACGCCCACGAGCCGAAGCCCCGCGAAATCCTCTTCGTGCGCGAGCCAAGCGAGCATCTGAAAATCTGGGAAGGCCACAAGCACTCCAAAGACGAGGCCACCAAGATTTCCGGCATCAAGCAGGTCAAGTGGCTGTCCGAGTTCCCTGTCATCTTCCGCATCCTTATGTGCGAGCAGGAGCAGGTCTGGCTCAACTCGAACGAACACAAGCGCGCTCACGTGGAGGTCGAATCGCGCGACGCCCGGTTCGCGCGCGAGTGCCAGGCGAAGTTTCCGCTGCACACTTACCACCGGCTCGCGCGGCTCATGCATCCGCTGCGCGTCGTGAAGAGCGAGGCGGAGGTCAAGTTGCTTCAGCAGGCTGTGGACATCACGACGAAGGGCTTCCGCCGCCTGCTCAAGTTCGTGAAGCCCGGCGTGACCGAACATGAGGTCGAGGCCGAGTTGGCCCACGAGTTCATCCGCCGCCGCGCGAAGTTCGCCTACAACCCGATCATCGCCAGCGGCAAGAACGCGAACATCCTCCACTACAACCAGAACGACCAGCCGTGCAAAAAGGGTGACCTGCTGCTGCTCGATGTCGCCGCTTCTTACGCGAACTACAACGCTGATCTTACGCGCACCATCCCGGTGAGCGGCAAGTTCACGCGGCGACAGAAAGCGGTTTACAACGCCGTCCTCCGCGTCATGCGCGCCAGCATCCAAGGCGCAACCGTCGGCAAGCTGTCGCGCGACTGGCTCAAGGAATCGCAGTTGATGATGAACGAGGAACTGCTCGCGCTCGGTCTCATCACGAAGGCTGACATCAAGAAGCAGACCGACGACGAACTGGCGTGCCGAAAATATTTCATGCACGGCCTCGGCCACCCGCTCGGGTTGGACGTGCACGACGTGGGCTTCACCACCGAACCCTTCGCCCCCGGCTGGGTGCTGACGGTTGAGCCGGGCATCTACATCCCGAAGGAAGGCTTCGGTGTGCGTCTGGAAAACGACATCGTCGTCACGCCGACTGGCCCGGTGGACTTGATGGCGAACACCCCGGTCGAAGCGGAGGAAATCGAAGACTTGATAAACCGGTAAGCCCCGCGTCACGGTTCCCGACGGCTAAACTGTTCACAGATTACTCTCTCATGAAACCCCACTGGACCGGCGTCTTCCCCGCCTGCACAACTCAACTCAAGCGCGACCAATCCCTCGACCTGCCCGCCACAGCACGGCACTTCGAAGCGCTCATCGAAAGCGGTGTCAGCGGACTCATCGTCTGCGGCTCACTTGGCGAAAACCAGACGCTCGACCCCGATGAGAAGCGCGCCGTGGTGCGCTGCGCCGTCGAGACCGCGCGCGGCCGCGTGCCCGTCTTGAGCGGCGTGGCGGAGTCGTCCACGCGCGCCGCCGTGCGTTACGTGCGCGACGTCGCGGCGCTCGGCGCGAGTGGCGTGATGCTCATGCCGCCGATGAGTTACAAGGGCGACCCGCGCGAGAGCATGACCTACCTCCGCACCGTGGCGAAGGATGGCGGGTTGAACATCATGATCTACAACAACCCGATCAGCTACTCGAACGACATCACGCCCGCGCTCTTCGCCGAGCTGGCGGACGAACCGCGCTTCGTCGCGATCAAGGAAAGTTCTGGTGACCCGCGCCGTATCACCGAAGTGCGCAACACCGTCGGCAATCGCTACGCGCTTTTCACCGGCGTGGACGATCTGCTGCTCGAAGCCGCGATCCTCGGCATTGACGGTTGGGTCGCCGGCACAGGCATCGCGTTCCCCGCCGAAAACCAGCGGCTCTGGGACCTCACACGCGCAGGCCAGTGGGACGAGGCGCGCGCGCTGTATCGCTGGTTCCAGCCGCTGCTCAAGCTCGATACGCACGTCCACTTCGTGCAATACATCAAGCTCTGCGAACAGGAGACCGGCCTGGGCTTCGAGTGGGTTCGGGCCCCACGTCTGCCCATCGCCGGCGGCGAACGGAAAGCAGTTTTGAAAATCATCCGCGACGCCCTCGCCCGGCGGCCGAAGCTGCCCAAGCGAAACGCGCGTCCTTAATTTGACCATGAACATCCGCCTCCTCCTTCTCGGCACGCTCCTCTGCATTGCGTCGGCGCTCGCGCAATCGCCAAACGTCCCGCTGCATCCGACGGACGGCCGTGACGTGGAGGCGTTGAAGGCCGCCGCCGCGAAGCTGCGCGAGTCCGGCGCACTCGTGCCCGAGGCCACGCTCACGAACCAGCTCGCGCGGACGAACTGCGTGCTCACGCTGCCGTCCGCGCGCAAGTCACGCCTTACGGGCCGCGAGCTTTGGGCGGCCGCGAGTGCGGCGCACATTCGCGTTGGCTGGAGCTTCCTTTGCACCCGCTGCAACAACTGGCATCTCGATCTCGCCGGTGGCTATGCGATCACGAAGGACGGCGCGGTCGCGACTTGCCACCATGTCGTCAAACGCCCAGTCAACTTCAAGGAGGGCACGCTCGTCGCGGCGGACGAGGACGGTCGCGTCCTTCCCGTGCTGGAAATCC
>JBJTAU010000023.1:0-3964 GCA_046090965.1 Limisphaerales bacterium
CGGCAAGCCGCTCCCGCAGAGCGCGGGCGAGGTGGCGATGACCATTGACCATCTGCGCTGGTTTGCCGAGGAGGCGCGGCGCGGTTACGGGCGCATCATCCCGCCGCAGGCCGACGGCAAGCGCCACCTCGTCATCAAGACGCCCATCGGCGTGGTCGCCGCCATCAGCCCGTGGAACTTTCCGCTCGTGCTCGCGGTGCGGAAGGTCGCCGCCGCGCTCGCCGCCGGTTGCACGGTGGTGCTCAAGCCCGCCAGTGCCACGCCGCTGTGCGCGGTGCTATTTGCCGAGTGCGTCCACGCGGCGGGTTTGCCCAAGGGCGTGTTCCAGCTCGTCGCCGGTGCGGCGGGCGAGGTCGCGGCGGAGTTTCTCGAGAACCCGCTCTGCCGGAAGATCACCTTCACCGGCTCGACGGAAGTCGGGCGCAAGCTCATCGCCGGCGCAGCCCCGCACATCAAGCCGCTCTCGCTCGAACTCGGCGGCCATTCGCCTGTGCTGGTCTTCGACGACGCCGATCTCGCGAAGGCCGTCGAGGGCACGATGATTGCCAAGTATCGCAACACCGGGCAGTCGTGCATCGCGGCGAATCGCATCTACGTCCAGCGCGGCCTCGCGGAGCAGTTCATCCCCGGCGTTCATCGAGCGCGTGAAGACGCTCAAGGCCGGCCCCGGCCTCGAAACCGGCGTGGACATCGGCCCGCTCATCAATCCCGCCGCCGTGGAACTCGCGCTCCAGCACATCGCCGACGCGCAGGCCAAGGGCGCGCAGTTGCTCTGCGGCGGCAAACGCCACGGCGGACCCGGCAGCGCCTTCCTTGAACCAACCGTGCTGACCGGTGTGCCCGGTGCATCACTCGGCATGTGCGACGAGACGTTTGCTCCCGTCGCCTACGTGAACGTCTTCGACACCGAGGCCGAGGCCATCGCGCGCGCGAACGACACGAGCTACGGCCTCGCCGCCTACGTCTTCACGCGCGACCTGAGCCGCGCCTTCCGCCTGATGGAGTCGCTGGAGGCCGGCATGATCGGGGTGAATGACGGCGTGCCCACGACGAGCAACGCGCCCTTCGGCGGCGTGAAGCAAAGCGGCTGGGGACGGGAGTTGGGCACGGAGGGACTCGACGCCTTTCTCGACACTAAGCACGTGAGCTTGGTCGTGTAGGAGCGCGGCCTTCAGGCCGCAGGAATGCCCCTGCACTCGGGGAGTTGGAAGCCCATGTTCCGCTCCGTCCGTCTGCGGCATGAATGCCGCGCTCCTGCGAGCGACTCCGCGCTTGCCCTCGCGCAGCGCGCCCGCCTCAATGGCCGCATGGCCAACGGCCTCGTCTTCCATAACTGCCAGCTTGTCTTCCCGGACTTCTTCGCCACCGGCTCGCTGCGAGCGCGCGACGGGCACATCGAATCCGTGTTCATCGGGGGCAACTTGCCGGCAGCGCACGCCGAGGTCGTGGACTGCGGCGGCGATTTCCTCGGTCCCGGTTTCGTGGACATCCACAATCACGGCGCGGCGGGCACGGACTTCATTGACGGCGAGGTCGAGGGCTTGGCCGCGGCGCTGGCGTGGCATCAGGCGCAGGGCAGCACCAGCGTGCTGGCGACGTTGCTGACGAATCCGCCGGAGCAGATCACGAAGATGATCCGCCGGCACGTTGAGGCCGATGCGGCGGGAAAATTGCCGGGCAACTTCGCCGGAATGCACATCGAGGGGCCGTTCATGAATCCGGAGAAGAAGGGCATGCACCGCGCGGACTGGATGCACGATCCGAACCCCGCCGAATATCAGGCGTGGGTCCGTGACGGCGGCGGCTGCGTGCGGTTGATCCCCGCCGCGCCCGAGCGCGAGGGCGCGCTGGAAAGGTATGCGTGGCTGCGCGCGCAAGGGGTGACCGGCTCGATGGGCCACACCACCGTGACTTGGGAGCGGGCGCAGGCGGCAGCGGCAGCGGGGGCGTCGCACTTCGTCCACGTGAACAACGCGATGGAATGGCCGACGCGTGCACGCAACACCTCCGGTTGGCTGCAGACGCACGCGCGCGGCATCGGCTCGTTCCTCACCACCGACCTGTTCACCGGCGAAATCATCGGCGACGGCTGGCACGTCACGCCGGAGCTGGTGCGGGTGATTCTCCGGACGAAGGGCGTGGACCGCGTGGCGCTCGTCAGCGACGCCTCGCCGCTCACGGGCTTGCCCGAGGGCCGCTACACCGTGGCAACGATGTCCGTCGAGGTGCGCGCGGGCCATCTCTGCACGATGGCGGACGGCTCGGGGCTGGCCAGCAGCGTCGTGTCGCTGCTCGACATCGTGCGCAACCTCGTGCGCTGGGGCTTTCCCCTGCTGGAGGCGTGGCGCATGGCGAGCTGGACGCCCGCGCGCGTCGTCCGGCTCTGCGACCGGGGCTTGCTCCAGGTCGGCAACCGCGCGGACCTCGTGCGGCTCGATGCACAACTCGCGCTCAAGGGCGTCTGGCAGGCGGGCCGGTCGGCGGCGTGAGCAAGTCTGGGCTTCTCCACTTTCGCCGCCACGACTAGCGTTCGCGCCATGCAACCCGCGAAGCTCACGCCCGAACTTCTTGCCCAAGGCACCGTCATCCGCGAGCCGGTCGGCAACGAGCAGGGCTACTGGGTTGGCTGCCCTGGCGCGTTCTACGACGAGACCGAGCGCGCGTGGTATCTCACCTACCGCATCCGCCGCCCGCGCGGCGTCGCGCCGGATCGCGGCGGCGAGGTGCGCATCGCGCGCTCGGCCGACCTGAAGCAGTGGGACGACGTGATGCGCATCACGAAGGACCAATACAACTCCGCGTCCATCGAGCGCAGCTCGCTGCATCGCGGACGCGACGGCGTCTGGCGCTACTTCACGAGCTACGTGGACCCGGCGGATGGCCGCTGGTGCACGGCGCTGATGAAGGCGGCGAAGGTCGAGCAACTCGACCCCGCGCGGCGCGAAGTGATCTTCACCGCCGCGCCGCTGGGCCTCGAAGGCGTGAAGGATCCGTGGATTCTCGAAGTGGACGGCGTTTACCATCTCCTCCTCAGCATCGCGCTGCCCACCGCGCGCACGAACGCCGGCTCGCACGGCACGCTCGACATCTTCAACACCGGCGAGTGCGTCTCCGCCACCGGCCTCGCGGTGTCGCGCGACCTCGACAAGTGGGACTGGCAAGGCGTGGTGCTGAAGCCGGACGCGACCGGCTGGGACAAGTATTGCCGGCGCATCAACAGCGTGGCGCGCGCGGGCGACCGCTGGCTCGCCTTCTACGACGGCAGCGCGAGCGAGGCGGAGAACTACGAGGAGCGGTGCGCGCTTGCGGTGTCCCCGAACCTGCGCGACTGGCGCTCGGTGTCGCCGGACGGGCCGTTCGTCACCAGCCCATTTGCGTCCGGTTCCGCGCGCTACTTCGACGCGAAGTTCGCCAACGGCCAGTGGCATCTGTTCTACGAGTTCGCGCGGAAGGACGGGGCGCATGACATGAGGGTGATTGTGTTGGATGCGAATGCGCTGCCCTCGGCATGATTCCTGACTACCTCTCCATCCCCGCCGCCGAACTCGGCAAGGGCACGCCCGTTCAAGTCCGCGTGCTCGGCGACATGGCGAGTCTCGCGGAGGATTTCGCGCGGACGCTGCTGGCGGAAGTGCGCGCGGCGCAGGCGGCGGGGCGCGGCGGGACGTTCATCGTGCCGGTAGGGCCGGTGGACCAGTTTCCCATCCTCGCGCGGCTGGTGAACGAGGCGCGGCTGTCGCTGCGCGACGTGGTGTTCCTCAACATGGACGAGTATCTCACCTCCGACGACGCGTGGGTGCCGGTGGCGCATCCGTTGAGTTTCCGGGGCTACATGGAGCGCGCGTTTTACGGGCTGCTCGACCCCGCGCTCGCGCCGCCGCCGGAGCACCGCGTCTTCCCCGACCCGCGCGACTGCGGCGCGGTGCAGCGGCTGATCGACGCGCGCGGCGGCGTGGACGTGACG
>JBJTAU010000024.1:0-14218 GCA_046090965.1 Limisphaerales bacterium
CGGTGTAGCGCGCGTAAAAGTCCCGGATGGCCACCAGCCTTTCCTCCGTCCAGTCGCGCTGCGAAGTGCTGGGCGAGAAGGCGACGCCGTCCGGCAGCAACACGGCGCGCGCGGCGAGGTCCTTCGCGGCATCGAGATACTTCGTGAGCAACGCGGGCGACATGACGAGCGCCGCGCCGGTGTTCGAGAAGCCCTCGCCCGCCGCGCCGTCCACGGGGAACTCTCTTGTCGGATTCAGCGTCTCGACGCCGGTAAGGTCGCGCACGGTGTAGGTGTATTCCGCGTTCGAGAGCCGGCGCAGCACGACGGGCCCGGGATCGCCCGCGCCGGCCAACGCGATGTCATGCAGCGCGCCGCGCACCCAGGCGACGAGCTTCGCCTTCTGCGCGGTGGAAAGCTGCGGCTTGTCCTTCGGCGGCATCTCGCCGAGTTCGAGCTGTTCCTCGACCTGCAGCCAGACCTTCGCGTCGCGCTTCACGAGGTCGAGCGACTTGAAGCGCTCAAGGTCGAGGTCGCCCTTGTGGTCCTTGGTCGAGTGGCATTTCGTGCAGAATTCGTTCAGCAACGGACGGATGTCTTTCTGGAAGTCGGCGGCGCTCGCACTGGCTGCGGCCGAGACGAGGAACAGGATGGAAGCGACTAGTGAAAGGTGCAGTTTCATCGGGCAGATTCCGCAACGAGGAGATGGACGCGGCATACAACGATGGCTCAGTTTGCTCCGCGCGGCTGCGCGGCACGACCCAATTTTTCCACGGTCAACTTAAGAAAGAAGACGCCCGGCCCGCCGGTCTGCTTCAGCTCCACGTCGTAGAAGATGACTCCGAGTTGGCCACCGCCCAACTCGACCGTGCGCGGGCAGGCGCGGCCGCCGATGGCACGGCCGGGGTTGTAATACTCAAACGTCTCGCCCCACGTGACGCCGTCATCGCGCGAGAGCACATAGCGGATGCGCTCGCCACCGACGCCGGGGCCGAGGATTTCCGACGCGAGCAACCAGCCGTTGGCGAGGCAGACCCTTTCGTGCCGCCAGCCCTGTTCCTTCACGTTCGGGAAGTGCGCGATGGGCTGCCACGTCTTCCCCGCGTCCGTGGAGCGCAGACCCGCGCCGCTGATGAAGCTGCCCTTCGGCGTGCGGACAATGGGCACGAGGCCATGCGCGCGGCCGTCGCCGAAGGGCTGGCTCGCGCCACTAGTGGGGTCGAAGACCTGCGTTTTGTCGCTCAAGGGCAGCAGCCACTGGTTTGCGGCGAGTTCCACAATCGGATGGCGGATGATGCTGGGCGTCTGCTCGTCGCGTGGGAAAGGCTTCGGCTCGCTCCACGTCAGGCCATCATCCGACGACAGCGAGTAGAGCACGGAACGCGGCTCCTTCTCGTTGGTGGGTTCGCTCCAGCGGTTCCACGCGTGCAGCAAGCGGCCATCGCGCAACGTCGTGAGCGAGCCGGGATAGTAGGATTTGCCGACGGTGGGCGCGAAGGGCTTCGGCTCCGCCCAGGTCGCGCCGCCATCGGTCGAGCGCGTGAGCCGCAGATCGCGGTGATTCACTTGGCCGAACGTGACGACCAGCGTGCCCTTCGCGCTGACGCACGCGGCGGGATGGATGTGACCGCCGACGGGCGTGCCAAGGCGGACGAGATTGGGAGCGTCAGCAGCGACGACAGCGAAGAGGGCCGCGAGCAGCGTTGCGATAGTGGCCAAGGATTTCATTCGTCCGTCCGAAAGGTGATCGCGGGCAATCCCGCCGCGTTGTAGAGGTTGCCGATGGGATTCCACGCCCAGCCGTAGCGGACGTATTTGGGCGTGGGCACGTCGGGTGAGGAGATGAGGATGGTGTCGCCTTCGATCACGGCGTCGGCCCAGACGAATTCCTTGTCCGGGCCGGCCACGACGAAGCCTTTGAGCTTGTCGTCACCGGGCTTGATGCGCAGGCCGCCGCCGAGGTTTTTGAAGTAAAGCCGGATGCGGTCGCCCTTCGGTGGCTCGATTTGCATCTCGGTGAACTCGGGGCCGGAATGCACGAGGTTCGTCTCGCCATACACCAGTTTGCGCGCGACGAGCGAGAGGCGGCGTCCGGCCTCCTGTTTGTTGCGCGGGTGGATGTCCTTCGCGTCGCCGATGTCCACGGTCATCGCGAGGCCGGTGTTCGGCACGGTGCGCGTGGTGCGCCACATGGACTCGCGGATTTCCGCCCAGCCCGGCTCGACGGGTTTCTTCTGCTCGGGGTTGTAGCCCGCGAGCGACACGATGAGGAACGGAAAGTCACCGACCTCAAATTTCTTCCGCCAATCGCCGATGAGCGCGGGCAGGAGCCGGCGGTATTGCAGCCACATCGGACCGTTGGCCTCGCCCTGATACCAGAGCGCGCCCTTGATTCCGTAGGGCACGAGCGGGGCAATCATCCCGTTGTAGAGCGAGACGATGGACTTGTAGTGACCGACGTTTGGAACGGGGAAGGGTGCGGGCAAATCCTTCATCGCGGGGCCGCGCCGCGCCTTCCACGTGCCCGCGATGCGAAGCTGGTTTGTGCCGGGATTCACGGCGTGACGGAGCACCATGTTGCTGGGCTGCGAGCAGAAGCCGCCCGGGCCGTTGGTGTTCACGATGGCCGCGACGAGCAGGTTTTTGCCGGGCTTCACAAGCGACGCGTCGAGCGGGAGGTTGCGGATGCCCGAGATCTGCCGCGAGCCGAGCAACGTGCCGTTCCACCACACGGCGTCCATGTCGCGCACCACCGAGAGACTGAGCATCAACTCCTTGCCGCGCCACGTTTCGGGCACGTCCACGACATGCCGGAACCACACGAGGCCGTCGAAGTCCTTCAGTTCCGCCACGCCGGTTTCCTCCCACGGCTTGGGCACTTCGATGTCGCGCCAGTCGGAGGTGTCGAGGTTCAGGTCGGAGGCAAACTTCTTCGCCGCGCTCGGCGGGTCCACCTTCGCGAGCCATTGCTCCACGGCGCGGAAGTAATCGAAGTTCGCGCCGTAGAAGGCGTTCGTCTTGTCGTGCTCGTCGAGCCGATCGCGGAAATCAAAGGGCATCTCGCGCCGCAGCGCCTCCGCGCTCAACCACACTTCCGCCGCCGTCGCGCCCGCCGAGCTGTGGATGAGGCCGATGGGGATTTTCTGCGTCGCCTGAATCTCGCGCGCGAAGAAGTAACCGACCGCCGTGAAGTTCCGCGCGAACTCCGGCTCGCAGCGTTCCCATTTCGCGGGCGGCGGCAGGCGCTGCGGCTCGTAGGCCGAGTAGAAGGTCACGGTGAACGAGCGGATCAGCGCGTTCGTCGCGGCCTTCACTTCCTCCTCGCCGTTCTGCGCGAGGCGCACGGGCCAGTTCATGTTCGACTGTCCGCCGCAGAGCCACACGTCGCCGAAGAGCACATTGGTCAACGTCTCCTTCCGCCCGCCGCCCTCAATCACCAGCGTGTGCGGCCCGCCCGCGGGAAACGGCCCGACCTTCGCGGCCCAACGACCATCCACACCGGCGACGGCTTGGGCAACAACTTTGCCATCCACCGCGACGGAGACTTTCTCACCCGGCTTGGCCCACCCCCAAATCGGCGCGGCGATGTCGCGTTGCAACACGGCGTCGCTGGAGAACAGCGGATGAACGAACGGCAACGGTCGCGGCTGCACCGGCCACCACGGCTGCGGCCCGGCGGGCTGGGCGCGCAGGCCGCCAGCGCCAGTCAGGGCGAGCAGGAGAGCGAGGATCAGTTTGGAGCGCATGAGTTGTTTGCCTGGCAAGCGGACCGACGCGTTCACGCCATGACTTCCGCCAGCTTCACCAGACGGCTCTTCTCCGTGAGCGACTTCGCAGCGGCGTGGACGCTGGCGGTGACTTCGAGGATTTCCTGGTGTGGCACCGGTTCCTTCCGCGTGAGCGCCATCTCGCGGAAGACCGCCGCCATGCGGAACATCTCGTAGTTGTGCCCGTAGTCGAAGCTGCCCTCGATGGACGGTGTGAACGAGAACACCTTCTTTTTGAAGTGCGTGGTGACGCGGTTGTATTCGAACCGCTCGAACGGCTCCCCGAACCACGCGTGCGCTGGGAAGCGGTCCGGCCAGGTGATGAGCGCGTGGCAGGTGTCCTTGTATTCATACATGCTCACCGCATCCACGCCCGCGCCCATGAGCGTTATCACGGACCACACCGGGTGCTGGCCGTAAATCATCCACGAGTCCAGCCGGTAGCGGCTGTGCAGCGTGGCGGTGACGAACTCGATGGGTCCGAACTCGCCGCTATCACGCATCCGCAGCGCGGCCTCCATGCCGAACTGATGGCGGAACAGGCTTGAGGACATGATGGGCGCGTTGTGCTTGCGCGCGAACTCCAGAATCTTCCGCGTGCCGGCCACGTCACCGCCGATGGGCTTGTCGCAGAACGTCGGCAGGCCCTTCGCCAGCCCGGGCGCGACGAGGTCGAAGTGGTCCTCGCCGTAACCCGAGGCGTCGCCCATCCAGATCGCGTCCACCTCCTTGACCATCTCGTCGAGCGAGCGCGCCACCTGCACGCCGGGGAAGACCTCCGTGTAGGGCACGGCCACCGTCGGGTCGGCGTCGTAGTAGTGCGTGATGCGCGTGTCGGCGAAGGGCAGCACGCCGAACGTGACCTGCGGGTTCCGGTAATGCTTCTGGAAGCTCTCGTAAGCCTGCGGCCAGTGCTTCTTCATCGCGACGAAGTCGAACTCCGGGTGCAGGTAATTGCAGAACGACCAGGTGTGTCCGTTGCGCGGCTGCGGCTTGCCACGGATGGCGGCAGAGACCACGCCGATGCGCAGCGGCTTCCTCGCCGGCTCGGCGGCGTTCAGCGGAGCGGCCCCGGCCAAGGCCAGCACGCCGAGTGTGCCGGCGGATTTCAAGACGTCGCGGCGAGTGAGGGTGTCAGGCATAGGAGAATGAGGTTGGGAATCCAGAGTTAGGAAAATCGTCGCGCACTCACTCAATGATGAGCAGATCAATCTCTGCCAGCTTGGGCAGGCGCGCGGAACCGTTCTCCAGCGCGAGCGGGCCGTGGACAAGGGAGCGGACGGACTTCATCGGCCCGAGCCCCGACAAGGCCACGCGCAGGTCGGTCACGGTTTGCAGGCCGCCTTTGCCGGTCGTCTCCGGCGTGCGTTTGTAGGCCCAGTTCATCAACGCCACGGAGCTTTGGCCGTCCTTCACCAGCGCGACGCTTTCGACCAGCGGGTCGGCGGGCAGTGCGGGGCGCGCAACGTTTCGGGCCAGCGCGGCCGCGGTGATGAGCGCGCGCACGGCGTGGCTGAAGTCCTCACGCATGGAGAAATCCGCGCGCCGCACCTTCGCCGAGTAGGTGAGGCCGGCCCACAGGCCCGCGACGGTGGCGTCGCCTTTGCCAAACTTGTGGCGCGTGACGGCGGGCTGGCCATCCGCAAAGCGCGCGCGCACGTCCGCGCCGCGCGGCACCAGCGGCTCGCGGCCGATGCCAGCGGAGAAGTTCGCGCCGTCCCACGTCAGCGCGGCTCCGGCGGGTGCGTTGGTTTCGGCGAGCGGCTTGAAGTCCGTGGCGCGGTAGCCTTCCACCGCGCCCCATGATTCCAGTTTGCGTTCGCCCAGGCCGAGCACTTCCGCAAAGGCCGTGGCGGGTTGATTCGCTTCGTCGTGCGCGAGTCCGAGCGCATCGGTCCAGAGCGAGCCGCCCGCGCGGACCCATTCCTTCACCTGCGCAGCGGCGTCGCGGCGCAAGTGCGGGCCGGGAACGTAAATGGCTTTGTAACGTGCGAGCTTGCCTTCGGCGAGTTGCTGCTCGCTGAGGATGTCCACGGGAATGTGCGCGTGCGCCAGGGCGAGATAGACCCACTTGGCGTTCTCGAAGGGCGCGCCGTTCAAGTTGCCCGCGCGGCCCCAGAGCTCGGAGGCGCGCGGCGAAACGAAGGCCACTTCCGCTGCGGCCAGCGGGCGTGCGCCATAGAGGAAGGGTTCCGCGCGGCCGAGGAAACGCGCCGCGCCCGCCACGCGCTCCAGCAACTCAGGCGATTGCGAGAAGCTGTCGCCCTTCGAGTAGTCTGGCCCGTAGGTATACCACTCGATCACGCGCACGCCGCGCGTCACGACCGCAAGCATCCGCTGCTCCGGCGCGCCCCGGTGCGGCTTCACGAGGCAGCCCATCGGCATCGAGTGGCGGGCCGCGATGCCCCGCCCGATGTCCGCGAGATAGGACTCCCACTGCCACGCACGTGGGTCGCGGTTCGAAGTTTCCCAGACGAAGGCCGCGTTCGCGTCGTGGTCATAAAACTCGTGCCAGTCCAAACTCGACCCGTTCCAGCTCGGCGTCGGGCCTTGCATGGCGTAGAGCGGGATGTTGGCGGCCTTGAATTGCTTTGCTCGCTCGGGAAACACCTGCGCCGTGGCGTGCGTCATGAAGCGCGCCGTGTAGTAGCTCCGCAACGAATCCACCGGTGTCTCCGGGGTCGCGGGCGGAGTGGCGCGTGCTTTCGTCTTCGTGCCCGGCGCAGCGGGTGCGGGCGTGCCCCCGATGTCAAACGGCTTCACGGCGTTCCAATCGCTTTGGCCGAAGTCGCCGGGCGAGAGCTTCTGTGCGCGGAGGTAAATGCGGAACTGCTCCGCGCAGCGGTCGCAGCGCGCGATGTGCTCCTTGGCGAACACGCCGATCTCGTCCACCCAGAGCGCCCAGGATTCCTTCGCGCCGACGGCCTGGTGTTCCGCGATGGCCTTGGCCGCGCTTTCCTGCATCAGCGGCACCAGCGCGGGATCGAACGGGCAGGCGTCCTCCGGCAGTTTGCCGCCTTTCTGCAGCAGGTTGATCGGGCTGCCCGAGCCGGGCCCGCCCCAATAGACTTGGCGGAAGTCCGCGCCGAAGCCCGCCGCGTCCGCCAGTCGCAGCGAGCCGACGAAGCTGTTCACGCCGAGCATGCGCAGCGTGCGGCATTCGTCAGCGAGGATGGCGGGGTTGCAATGCCGCACGCCGTAGCCGGCGGGACCGCCCAGGCCCGTCGTGCCGAACTGCCCGTAGCCGCCGAGATGGCCGATGAGTGCGAACTGCTTCGGCAGCGGAGCCGGCTCCCTGAAATGCTGCTCCAACCGCTCGCGCCGCAACCGCGCGTGGGTCGAGAGACCGTTCAACTGCGCGACGAATTCCGGCGTCACCTTCGCGCCGAGTGCCGCGCCCGGAAACGCAAAGCCCACGCTCGCGCCCTGCGGCGCCGGCTCGACGAAGCGATGGAAGACCTTCCCGCTTTCCGCGAACTCGAACTCAACGTCCACCGATTCCAGCGGCGCGGATTGCGACGCCTTGCCCTTCACCTTCGCCGCCGTGGGCGCGGCCTCGACCACGATGGTTGGGAAAGCCCAGCCGCGCGTGTTCGCGCAGATCGAGCCGAGCGGCAGCCAACCGCTCCATGTTCCGCGGGGGAACTGCGCGTCCAGATTCTCCGCGAGGAACGGCCCGCGCGTGACCGTGCCGCCGAGACCTTCGCCGCCGCGTCGCCACGAAATGCGCACCGCCTCCGGCTCGGGCACGGACCGCGTGACGCGCACGCGCACGGCCATCTTCGCGATGGCGGCGGAGCCTTTGGCGCGAGCGTCGGCCTTGTCGATTTGTTCCTGGGCCGTGACGCGTTCGGTGAGCGAAAGCGCAGACAGCAGGGCGAGCAGTGCGAGCAAGCGAAGCTGGTTCATGGACTCGAATTCGATCAACGCACCAGCAGCCAGTCGAGCTTGGCGTTGGCGGGCGCGGGTTTCTCGAAGGTCACGGTGAAGCCGGTCGGGGTCTTGTCCGTGATCGCGCGTGCGCCGAGCCAGGTCTGCTCGATGAAGACGGCGTAGTCCGCGTCGTCTTCGGCGGCGGGGAATTTCACTTGGAGCGAAGTGGCGTTGGCCGTGACGGCGACGTTCTTGCCACGCAGGTTTTTCGCGGGCTTGGCTTCGCCGGAGATTCCCGCGACAGAGCTTACGGAGCCGCTCGCGCGCACGCCGCCGCCTTCGAACTGAAACTCGCCGCTCTCGCGACTCACCTTGAGCGAAGCGATTTGCGCCGGCCGCGCGGGCGAGGAGACGGCTTTGGTGATGCCGGTCTTTCCTTTCTCGTTCTCGGGCTCCGGAGCCTGGCCGTAGAACCATTGCATCGCCTGCTCGTGATACGGCTGCTGGAAGAGAATCGCGGCGCGCGCGAAGTCTGCCTTGAAGTTCAGGCCGATGGTCGCGGCGGAGTCCACGACGAGGATGTTGTCCCACGCGGGCTTGGGCTCGTGGCGCTTGGCGAGGTCGTCGAGGTTCGCCGGGCCGCCGCGCGCTGTGACGACGGAGTAACGCGCCGTCGCGCCGTTGTTCGCGGCCTCGACGATCGCCGCCGGGAACTGGCCGGGGATGTCTTCCCACGTCCACACGCGGAAGGCGTTCGGCTTGAAAGGATCCGGGCCGATGGCTTGTTCGACGGCGTCGCCCTTCTCGAAGTCGTGAGGCGTGCCCACGTCCGGATGCGGCGCGAGGCCGAGCGTGCGCTGGCCGCCGCGATCGCCGCCGGGGACGGCGCGGGCCACGTCGTTCACGTAAGCCCCGGGCGCGATGACGTAACTGAGCGGGCGAAGGTGGCCGTCCCAAGTGTAGTTCTCGGTCTTGTAGAGCGTCGGGCTGCCCGCGCTCTTCGCACCCCACCAGAAGCGCTGGATCTCGATCTCCTTCGTGCCGTCGGCGTTCGCGGTGAACTTGCTGATCTGATACCAGCGCAGGCTGCCTTTGGGCGTCTTCTCGCCGGGATCGGTGAGCGCGAAGTAACGGCCCACGACGCTCTTCGTCCAGCCGCAGTCCTTGTCGCCGCGAATGAGGCCGCCGAACTTGCGCTCCATCGAGCCGGAGATTTCATTCTTCTGGAGCGAAGTCGTGTAATCCTTGCCCTCGAAGATGCTCGCGGTCTTGTCCGGCAGGTCATAGTCGGTGCGGCCGGCGACGACGAGGACTTTGCCGGCGGTGAGGTGCTTCTTGGGATTGAGGTTGATGAGCGGGCGGGAGTCGCCGAGCGAACCGACGGTCTGCGCGGAGTTGTTGCAGACCAGCTGAGCCTTGGGCCAGTCCACCGACTCGACCGTGCTGCGGAAGTTGTTTTCCAGCGTGCGGATGAAGGCGGCGTAGCAGTTGCCGTTTTCGTCGCCCGCGGCCGATTGGACGTTGCTCATGTAGTTGAAGTCGCAATAGTAGATGTAGGTGTCGCCGTGGGCGTATTGGTTGCGGATGACCTTCACGTCGTAGGTCTGGTTGTCGTTGTGGCTGGTCTGGAGCATGTGGAGCAGGCCGGTGTTGCTCTTGTTGTGCATGATCGCGCCGGCGGCGTGGTCAATGTCCGTGTCGGCGACGAAGTAACTCATCTGCTTCTCCACGTCGTAGCCGAGGGACTTCACGAGGCAGCGCGTGACGCCGCCGACGTAGCCCTTGCCGCCGTGGATGTTGATGAACTGGCCGGGGTGGATGCCGCGCACCGTGGGCAGGTAGAAACGTTGATCCTTGCCCTTCTTCACGGGCTCCTGAAGCCAGTCGAGATAACTGCTCGAGCCGTAGGTAATCTCGCTGTCGAGCGTGAGCGCGGGGTGCGTGCCCCAGTGCGGCAAGCTGTCGCCCTCGGCGAGGCGCACGGGGCGTTCGAGGCGCAGGCCGGTGACGGGCGGAATCTGGAGCACGACGCTCTTGCCGTTGTGCGAGAGCACGGCGACGCCGGGTTGGTCCGCCCAGCGTTTGGTTTCCTCCGGCGGCGCGGGCGTGCGGGTGAGGCCCTGGAGCGGCAGCGGCTTTTGCAGCACGTTCCAATCAGCGGCAGAGACTTCCAGCACGCCACCGGTCTTGCGCAGTTCGGAGATGGCCTTCTCGTAAGTCTCGCGAAGCGCCTTGCCGCTGGTGTCGCCGAAGTCCTTCAGCTCGCGCACGAGCGGCGGCTTGGGATCGGCTGCTGTGGCGAGTGCGGTGCCCAGCGCCAGCAAGGCCGCTGCATGGCGGAGGGTGAAGTGGGCGATGCGAGAACGAAGTGTCGGCGTCATGATAGCCCACAACCGACGCGCCCGGTCGCCGGGGAATTGCAACGGAATGGCGGCGGCGATTTGCCGCAGCTATTTCTTCGGCTCCACCTTGGGCGCGCTGGCGAGAAGCTTCTGCCCCTCCTCGGCACCGATCTCGCGGACGAAGAGATTCCGCCAGCGGATTTCGCCACCGTGTGTCTGGAGCATGATCGGGCCTTTGGCGGGCAGCGGCTGCTTACGGTCCCAATAGTTTTCCATCACCGCGCCGTCCACAACGACCTTGCCGTTGAGCCAGACCCAGGTCGTCGCGCCGACTTGGAGGATGCGGAATGAGTTCCACTCGCCGAAGGGCTTGTCCGCCACCACCAGCGGGTCGCGGCCAGGCGCGCCGGCCGTGTTGTTGAAAAGGCCACCGGAGCCGAGGTGCGGTCGGCGCGTGGGGGTCTTCTCGTTGAACTCCTGGTTCTTGTCCCAGATCTGCACCTGCGGCGTGCCGCGCAGATAAATGCCGCTGTCGGCCTTGGGCACGGTCTTGTATTCGATGAGCAGCTCGATGTCGCCGAACTCCGCGTCAGTCGTGGCGTAAGGACCGGTGCCGCTGTTGACCAACTCGCCGTTCTCGACGCGCCAGTGATTGGGGAAATCCTCGCGTTGCTTGCGGAGGTTCGCTTCCTTCTTATCGCCAGTCAGCTTGTCCGGGCCGTGAGGGTTCAAGCCATACCAGCCGGCCAGGTCCTTGCCGTTGAAGAGCGAGCGGAAGCCTTTCGGCGGCACCGGCTCGGCGGCGGTGAGTAGGCTGGACGCGAGGAGCAACGCCGTTAGCGCGAGCGAGGTGGCTGACAGATTAATTTGCATGGTTGCCTGACGAAAGGATTCGGTCCGGCCATCAGCCAGCCTTTAGGCACGTTGCCGACGCGGACTCGATGGGCCCGTTTACTTTGACCCGAGGCAGCGCGCCTCGTAGCCTTCGGACCATGCTCCGTTTTGCAATCGTGCTGGTGCTTGGCGGCCTGCTGGCGTTGCCGTGGCTGGCCGGCGCAGCGGCGGCGGATCCGGTGTTCGACTTGGCGAAGCTGCTCGCCACGCCGTTGAACCCCCGGACGACGAAGACCACGGAGCAGGACGGCATCGTCACCGAGGAGGTGATGTTTCACTCCGAGATGGATGGGGAGAAGCGCGTGGAAATTTTCGCCTTCTTCAGCTACGCGAAGGGCAAGCGCGCGTTGCCTGCCTTCATCTGGAACCAAGGCGGGCTGGGCCAGGCGTCGAGCTACTGGACGATCTTCGGCGCGAAGCGCGGCTATGCGGCGCTGTGCATTGACTTCCCGATGCCGGGCTATCGCTCCACTGGCGGCTATCCCATCGTGTCGAGCCTCGAAGCCGGCCCCGACCCGCAGCGCGCGCCGATCTACCACGGCGCGGTCGCGCTGCTGAAGGCCGTCTCGTATCTGGAATCCCGCGCGGAAGTGGACCGCAACCGCATTGGCATGTGCGGCAGCTCGTGGGGTGGATTTTACACGACGCTGATGACGGGCGTGGACCCGCGCCTGAAGGTCGGGTCGGCGATGTTCGGCACGGGCAGTCTGCAACTCGGCAACTCGTGGTGGTTCGGCGGCGGACCGAATCCGAAATACGACGCGGCAACGCGCGAGCATTGGCGCACCACGCTGGACCCAGCCTTCCGTCTCGCGCAGAGCAAGACGCCCATCGGCTGGTTCACCGGCGCGAACGACCAGTTCTATTGGATGCCTGCCTTGATGGAAACGCACCGCCTCGCCGCCGGCCCGAAACACCTGACGATTCTCCCCAACTGGAACCACGGCCTGACGCCGACCGCCGACGAGCAGGTCTTCGCGTGGCTGGACGTGCATCTGAAAGGCGCGCCGCCGTTCAACACCGTCGGTCCGCTGCGGCTGGTGCGACGCGGGCTGACGGTGCGGGCCGAGTGGGACTTCGCCGGTCCGCGCGAACTGGCCGGGGCGGACTTGATTCTCAGCCACGGCAACAGCGTTAACTGGGTCTCGCGCTACTGGCAGACCTTGCCGGCGCAGATCAACGGAGAGGTCTGTTCCGTCGAACTGCCGCCCAGCCCGTGGCCGTTCTTCATCGGCGGAGCGGTGACCGACCGGGCGGGGTTCCGCTACTCGACCCCGTTGCTGCGCGTGGACGCGGATCCCCGGCACGCGCAGGCGAAACTCAGCTACGACGGCTGCGGCCTGTGGGGAGGGTTCGAGCCAGAAGGCGTCGGCCAGCTCAAGGCGTCGGGCTTCTGGGACAACGCGGTCGCGATCAACACCGACCCTGCGCACGTCAAAGCCGGCCAGCAGTCCGCGATCATCAAGGCGAAGGGAAAGTTCCACCCGGTGCAGTTCACGATGGTCGTGCCGCACCAGCTGACGTCTTGGTTGAAATCCGCCACCGAGACGGAAATCAAAATCGAGCTGGCGGGCGTCTTCGACAGCAAGCCGAGGAAACAGGAAGCCACAGTCAAGGCCGGCCCCGCGTGGTCGGAAGTCACGATGAACTTCTCTCCACCAGTCGCGCTCACCGCCACACTGTCGCTGAACCTCACCGCCCCGCCCGGAAGCGTGGTTTATCTCGACGAGGTGAAGTTCGTGCGAGAATGATTGGAGCGTCGGCCGTTACTTCACCGCCTTCACCGACTCTACCTTGAGCAGCGAGTAGGGATAGATCGTCGTCGCGTAGATGGTGCCGTCGTGGGCGACGATCATGCCCATGATGACGTGCAACGGCGTGAGGGTGCCGTCGGGCAGCGTGTGGTAGCCGTGGCGCGGCCGCAGCGAGCCGTCCGGGTTCTTCGCCTGCACGCCCTTGAAGTCGAAGAAGCCGGGATTCGAGACCGTGAACACGCCGAGGTCGTCCATGGAGTTCGACTTCTTCGGGTCGTGACGGATCAGGTGATGCAGATAGCCGGTGCCGAAGCCGGTTTTGTTGTCCACGCGAATGGCGGAGTAAACGCGCCCATCCGGGCCGAGGCTGATCGAGCCACGCGAGTCGGGATGCACGCCAGCGATGCGGTCGCCCAGGCTCGTCGCGATCACGGGTTTGCCCTCCTTGCCCGTCAGGTCCACGCGGAACATCCGGAGGTCGTTGAGCAATTGCAGATACGCCGTCTTGCCGTCGGGCGTGATGCGCCAGTCGGGATGGATGCGGTTCGTGCCCGCGACTTCGGCGAACGGTTTGCCCCCGACGAGCAACGGGTCCACGGAGACTTTGTCCGTCTTGGGATTGTAGCGGGCGACTTGATAGTCCTTGGTGATCGCCGTGCCGCGGCCCTGCGCGTCGATCAGCGTGTTCGGCTGGTCGCGGAGGATCGGCCCCAGCTCGCGAAACTGCTTCGTCTTCACGTCGTAGAGCATCCAGCGCTGCTGCTCGCAGGTGATGACGTAAATCAACCCGCGCGCCTCGTCCGCCGTCACGTCGATCACGCCCTCGCCCTCCGTCGCGCCCGCCGGCTTGCGCTCAATGGGCATGGGCATGCCGAGGTTCTCCGCCGTGTCCGTCGCCGGGTCATAGACGATCACGTAGCCGCCGCGATAGGTCGGGATCGTTTCGCCGCGACGGAGCGCGGCGTATTCGGCGGCGGTCGGGTAACCTTGTTTCGAGCCGACGTAAATCTTCCCCGACGGCCCAACGAAGTTGCGCGTGTGGAGCTTGGACTGCGCGGCGTAGCCCGTGGGCGTGAGCGGCAGGCCCACGAGCTTGTGGACGTCCAGCACGATGCGCAGTTTCTCCGTCGCGGGATCGAACTCGACCAGATACGCGTTGCGCCCATACGCAGCGGTGCCGACGTAAATCTTCCCGTTGCGCCCTTCGCACAGCGAGAAGTAGCCCGACTCTTCGGTCGTCGTCTCCGGCGGGATGTGAAACGCCTTGGCGGTTACGTAGGGAAACGGCGCGGTGGCGGCGTGCGCACCGGTGGCCAGCAACAGCGACAAGGTCAAACAAGCGAGGCGGGTTCTCATGCGTCTGGGCTTTCGTTCAGTGTTCAGGCCTCGGAACGAAGGCGGCGCGAGCCGGGGCTTCAGTCATTCGAGGCGTTGGCTTCGGAGCCTAGCAGAGTGGTTGGCGCACTCAACCATTACAACTGGCTTGGGGGCGAACCGGCTCACCTGAGCGGGGGGGCGGTTTTGGTGAGGGGTTAGGGCCCTTTTCGGGGATGAGCGGGGGGATGAACCACGACGACCGGATCCGCTATGTCTCCGGCACGGCCACGCT